>JAADGS010000082.1 GCA_013152275.1 Actinomycetota bacterium
CCCCTGAGGGGGAAGAAAGAAACGGGGATCTTGAAGTCGACCGTTCGCTGGGGCACGGTGGGCCCATGGACCTCCCGCCGCGCCACCCGCTCGCCATCCAGCGGGCCCGCAGACTCCGCCGCGACATGACCGATGCCGAACGCGTCCTCTGGTGGCACCTGTCGCACGGGGGCCTGGGAACCAGGTGGCGGCGACAAGCACCCATCGGCCGCTACATCGTGGACTTCCTCACGTACGGGCATCGCCTGATCGTCGAACTCGACGGTTCCCAGCATGCGAACAGCAGCTATGACCGTGAACGAGACTCCTACCTTCGCGACCTTGGGTTTCGGGTCCTCCGTTTCTGGAACGAGGAGGTCTTCGAGGAAGTCGATGTCGTTCTCGACGCGATCCTCGCAGTGATGCAAGGTGATCTCAACGAGTGGGAAGGTCACATCTGACCCCTCTTCTTGCTTCCCCTGGCAGGGGAAGTGGCCGAGGCGAGGAACGAGCCGAGGTCGATGGGGTAGAGCCGCCTCCCCGCCCTCAAGGAATCTGCCCTCTTGTCCGATGGTCTTCCCACGAGGCACGTGCTCCCCTACAATCGCACGCGTTCCCCCGCTATCGAAGGAATACTCTTGCGCACACGCATCCTCATCGTCGCTCTTGCCCTGATCGCCACTGCGTGTGCGAGTGGCGCGGCGCAGACCACCACGACCAGCACGACCACCCCGACGACGGCGCCGACGACCACGACGCTGCCTGCCGAGCCGGTCCTCTACACCTACTCCTACGCGGCGGGCGACTCCCACACCTACGACATCGATCTCGACCAGCACATCACGATGGACACGACCGTCGAAGGCGATCTGGGCCTGCTCGGTACCCAGGACAGCCCGAGCAGCGTCGACGTGCGCACCAACATCGCCGGTTCGCTCACCTACGACATCTCCGAGGGGCCCGAGCCGGACACGACGGCGCTGCACATCACGGGCGTCTTCGACGAGCTCGCTGTCGAGGGCACGATCGACGGTGTACCCGCATCGAGCCATGATCTCGACGACGGCACGGTCCCGAACCTCATCGACGCCCGACACGACCATCATCCTCGACCAGTACGGCCATCCCGTCACGGTCAACGACGAGCCGCTCCCCGACGACATGCCGTTCTTCGGCGACCCGTTCACGATGATCGGCAGTCTCACCTCGGGTGTGCTCGACAAGCCGTTCGGCCCGGCGTTCCCGGACCGCCCCCTCGCCCTCGGTGACACCTGGACCGACGAGCAGTCCAAGTACCTCGCCGACGCAGACCAGACGGTCGTCAGCACGATCACCTACACGGTCACCGGCTTCGACACGATCGAAGGCTACGACGTCGCGTTGATCGAGTTCACCTCCGAAGCGTCCGGGATCGACATCGACCTCGGCGAGATGTTCCAGGCCCTGCTCGAAGGGTTCTCTTCGATGGCCGAAGAAGAGAACACCTCGATCGACGTCCCGACGATCGACTTCGTGATCTCGGTCGGCGAAAGTTCGGCGTTGGGCACCTACTGGTTCGATCAGGAAGCCGGCCTCGTCCGTCAGGTCGAGCAAACCTACACGGTCCCGCTGACGATGAACATGGCGATCGACTCCTCGGAGGGGACGGGTTCGACCACCATGCAGATGAACGTCGAATCGACGGTGCGAGCGTCCCTCGCCGAGCCGGGCACGCCGAGCTGAGACTCCCCGGCCCGGCCGGCCGACTCCGAGCGCCCGCTACCATGGCCCCCGAACCGTATTTTCCACTACGCGCATAGGGCTAAGTAGGCTGAGGGTCATGTCCGACCAACCCCTCCTTCAGATCGAGAACCTGCACGCCGGCATCGACGGCACCGAGATCCTCAAGGGCGTCGACCTGACGGTCGAGCGCGGCGAGATCCATGCGCTCATGGGCCCGAACGGCTCGGGCAAGTCGACGCTCGCCAACGTGCTCATGGGCAACACGGTCTACACCGTGACCGAAGGTCGCATCCTCTTCAAGGGAGAGGACATCACCGATCTCAGCCCCGACAAGCGGGCGCTCCTCGGCATGTTTCTCGCCTTCCAGTACCCCGAGGAGATCCCCGGCGTCACGCTGGTGAACTTCCTGCGGACCGCCCTGTCGAACCGCAAGGGCATCGACTACACGATCCTGGAGATGCGCCTCGCGCTGACCGACGCGATGCGTGACCTGGGCATGGACGTCTCGTTCGCGGACCGATACCTCAACGAGGGTTTCTCCGGCGGGGAGCGAAAACGCAACGAGCTGCTCCAGATGACCCTGCTCGAACCGGAGCTGGCGATCATGGACGAGACCGACTCCGGGCTCGACATCGACGCCCTCAAGATCGTCGCCGAAGGGGCGAGCCGCCTGGCGACCCCCGAACGTGGCTTTCTGATCATCACCCACTATCAGCGCCTCCTCGACTACATCACTCCGCATTTCGTCCATATCTTCTCCGACGGTCGCGTGATCACCTCCGGCGGACCGGACCTGGCGAAACTGCTCGAGGAACGCGGCTATGAGGGCTTCGTCGCCGAGGCCGCGGTGTGAACGTGGACCTCTCGCACGTTCGCGACGACTTCCCGATCTTGTCGCGTCTGATTCACGGCAAGCCGCTCGTGTATCTCGACTCTGCGGCGTCGAGCCAGAAACCGATCCAGGTCCTCGATGCCATGGACGACGTGTACCGCAACCACTATGCCAACGTGCACCGTGGCGCCTACACGCTCTCCGAGGAGTCCACGGCCGCCTATGAAGCGGCCAGGGCGACCGCGGCACGCTTCATCCATGCCGGCTCCCCGAACGAGGTCGCCTTCGTACGTGGCGCCACGTCGGGTCTCAACGCCGTCGCGTACGGCTGGGGTCTGAACCATCTCGAGGCCGGCGACAAGATCCTGCTGACGCTGATGGAGCATCACGCCAACGTCGTGCCGTGGCAGCTCCTCACCCGCTACACGGGCGCCAAACTCGTCTACGCGCCGTTCACCGAGGACTACCGGCTCGACGTGGACGCGCTGGTCCGGCTCCTCGACGACGGCGTGAAGGTCGTCGCCCTCACCGCCATGTCGAACGTGCTCGGCACGATCCCGCCGGTCGCCGCGATCGCTGCGCTCGCCAGAGAGCGAGGCGCCCTCGTGGTGGTCGACGCCGCCCAGCTCGTCCCGCACTCCCCCGTCGACGTGGCGGCCCTCGACGCGGACTTCGTCGCGTTCTCGGGGCACAAGATGCTCGGGCCGACCGGCATCGGCGTCCTGTGGGGTCGCATGGATCGATTCGAGGAGATGGAACCGCTCGAGGGTGGCGGCGAGATGATCGAAGATGTGCAACTGGAATCCTCGACGTGGGCGCCGATCCCCCACCGTTTCGAGGCGGGGACCCCACCGTTCGTCGAAGCGGTCGGTCTTGCGGCGGCGATCGACTACCTGGAGGCGATCGGGATGGAGACGGTCGCCGCCCACGACAAGGAGCTGACCGCCTACGCGCTCGCCCGTCTCGGCGAAATCGACGGACTGAGGATCTACGGACCGCCGAACACCGACCAGCGGGGCGGGGTCGTCAGTTTCACGATGGAGGGCATCCACCCGCACGACATCGCGACGATCCTCGACGGGGACGGGATCGCCATCCGTGCCGGCCACCACTGCGCCCGCCCTCTGGCACGCTCGATCGGCGCGCCCTCCACGGCACGGGCCTCCTTCTACGTCTACAACCGGCCGAGCGACGTCGATGCCCTCGTCGACGGTCTGCACCATGCAAAGGAGATCTTCGGTGTCGCTTGAGGACCTCTACCGCCAGGTCATCCTCGACCACTATCGCAGCCCGCGTAACCGCGGGAGGATCGAGCACTGCGACGCGCACGGCGAAGGCCACAACCCGCTGTGCGGCGACGATATCTCCCTCGATCTCACCATCACCGACGACACGATCACCGGCGTCGCCATCACCGGCCAGGGCTGTTCGATCAGCCAGGCATCCGCGTCGATGATGTCCGAGGCGATCAACGGCAAGACGATCCCCGAGGTCGAAGCTCTGATCCGCCGGTTCAAGGCGATGATGGACATCGAGCAGGGCGACGCCGGCCTCGACCCCGACCGGCCCGGCGCGGCCCTCGGCGACCTCGAGGCACTCCAGGGCGTGCGCAAGTTCCCGGTGCGGATCAAGTGCGCGGGCCTCGCCTGGACGACCCTCGAACAGGCGCTCGCAGACCGCAAGGACCCTACGCTCGCAGAGGAAGCCCCCGAGGCGAACAACGAACCGAAGGAAACGGGGTAGAGCCTCCCCCGCACGGCCGCGAGAACACCCCCATCGCCTCGAAGACTCGGCACTTCCCCCTGAAGGGGGAAGCAAAGAGTCGCTCACTTCATGCTTCCCCAAGCAGGGGAAGTGGCCGAGGTCGATGGGGTAGAGCCTCCCCCCGCGGGAACACCCCCATCGCCTCGAAGACTCGGCACTTCCCCCTGAAGGG
>JAADGS010000083.1 GCA_013152275.1 Actinomycetota bacterium
TGGCGGCCGAACGTTGCGCCATCAGCCGCTCGTTCCTGGCGACGAGGTTGGCGACCAGCACGTCGATCACGGCCACGGCGCCCGAATAGGAGTCGACCAGGCCGAAACCCTCGATCGGGACGACGAATGTCAGTGAGGCGTGCTGGGCGGCACGGGAGAGGTACGGGTCGGTCACGACGATGCTGCGCCCTCGTGAGCCGGCGAAATGGGCGGCGATGAACTCGGCGGTCGGGTCGTAACGGCGGAAGTCGAAGATGATCGCCAGTTCGTCACGTCCGGCGTGGGCGATCTGGTCGGCGACCGGCGCAGGCCACGGTGCGAGCAGCCGCACCCCCGGCCGGAGCAGGTTGAGGTGCGCAAAGAGGGTGTGGGCGACTCCGTGCGAGAAGCGTCCACCCGCAACCCAGACCCGCTTCGCCCCCAGGATCAGTGTCGTGGCCTCGTCGACCTGTTCCGGCTTGAGCCGTTGCAGGGCGTCGGTGATGAGCGACAGCACCGACTTTGCCGCAGCGACGGACGCGGAGACTCCCTCCGCCGGCGCCTGGTAGAGGGCAAAGGGAGACTGGGTGGAGCCTTCGAGCTCGTCGCGCACCGCGGCACGGAAGTCGGGTAGACCGTCGAAACCGATCTTCGTTGCGAAGCGCACGACCGTCGCCGGACTGGTCTCGGACTCGGCGGCCATCACCGCCGCCGATCGGAGGGCGAGCATCGGGTAGCTGCCGAGGACGGTGTGGGCCACTCTGCGCTCGGCCGGCGTCAGTTCTTCGAGGTGCCCGTAGATCCGATCGCGGACGGGAATTCGGTCACGAGAAGTCATGATGAAACATATGTTTCTCTGTTGACGGATATTGTCGTTTCAGATTAGTCTATATCAGGCAAGCGAGGGAGGCTTTTCGACGTGACCGAGGAATGCGAGACCCCTTGTCCATCCGTCGCCCTGATCACCGTCGTCGATAATTCGGGCGTGACCCGGGTCAAGACCGTTCCGGTGCACCGTCTTCCCAGAGTTGCGGAGGTGGGGGTCGGCCTCTCGGACGTGTCTGCCGTCATGGCCGTGGACGACGGCATCACCGCCAGCCCGGGATATGACACGCCGTCGGGGGACATGCGTCTCATCCCCGACCTCGACGCCGCCGTGGATCTGCACCGGTCGCGCCTCAGATGGGTTCCGGCGACGATGGTCGACCAGGAGTTGGTCCCCAAGCCCAACTGTGGGCGCAGCATCCTCCAGCGGGCCGTCGAGGCCGCCGCGAAGGCGGGGATAACCGCCGAGTTCGCCTTCGAGAGCGAATTCACCGTCAGTGATCTCGAAACCGGAGAGCCCATTCACCGCGGACCCGGATACAGCCCCATCGCCCTGTTCGCCGCCGAGGAGTTCTCGATCGACCTCGTCGAGGCGTTCGAAGCCCAGGGAATGAACGTCGAACAGTTCCATCCCGAATACGCCGACGGCCAGTTCGAGGTGTCGATACGCCATAGCGACCCGGTCGCCGCCGCGGACGCCGTCGTGCTGCTGCGCCTGACCGTGCATCGGATGGCCCGCCGCCACGGCCTGCGAGTGTCGTTCAGTCCCCGCCCGCACCGCGAGATCGTCGTGGGAAACGGGTGTCATCTCCACTGCAGCCTGTGGCAGGACGGCACGAACCTGTTCGGGAGCGAGACCGACGGTCTGGGGGCGGCCGGAGGCGCAGCCGTCGCCGGCATCCTCGACCACCTGCTCGGCATCCAGGCGGTCCTCACCCCGTCCGTCCCCTCGTTCGAACGCATCACCCCTCAGCACTGGGCGGGCGCCTACACGTGCTGGGGGATCGAGAATCGCGAGGCGGCCGTGCGGGTCATCCGCGGGACCGTGAGCGGACGCCCGGGCGCCGCCAACATCGAGATCAAGACGATCGACGCGTCCGCCAACCCGTATCTGACCGTGGCCGTGATCCTGCACGCCGCCCTGGACGGCATCGGCCGGGGTCTCACACCTCCCGAGCCGATCTCGGTGGACCCCCACTCGCTCGACGAGGACGCTCGCACGGCACGGGGCATCGTGCGGCTCCCCGCCGACCTCGACGAGGCGATCGAGGCCATGGACGCCGACGGACTGGTCCGCACCGTGTTCGGCGACCAGCAGTACGGGGCGTTTCGGGCGGTCCGACGCTACGAACTGGAGACCTTCGGTTCACTACCCCGAGAAGACCAGATCGAGGCCCACAGGTGGAGGTACTGACGTGTCGATCGACCTGACCGGAATGTCCGTCGTCGATGCCCACTGCCACGGCGTGCGACTCGCCGACCTCCTCGAGCAGCCGCCGACGGGATGGGCCGACAGGATCACGCTGATCGGGATGTGCATGGCCTCGTCGGCAACGGCCGCCGCCGAGTTGAAGCAGCAGGTCTCGGCACTCACCGAGTGGACGATGTTCGCCTCCACCGGGCGGCGATGGCTGGCCCACTGGCTCGGAGTCGACGAGTCCGACGTGGACGAGGCGAGGATGGCCAGGCTCCGCGACGACGCCGGCGCCTACCTCGGAGCCCTCATGGCCGACCAGAGAATCACGGACCTCTTCGTCGACGACGGCTACCCGCAACCGCCGGTCGACGCGGCGCAGTTCGGTGCCCTCGTCGGCGCCACCGCCCACCGTGTGGCCAGGATCGAACCGATCATCGACCGGGTCTGCGCGCAGGCCGACACGCTCGACGACGCCGTGGCGGCGTTCGAGGCGGAACTCGACGCCTGCGGGCAAGACCCGTCCTGCATCGCGTACAAGTCGATCATCGCCTACCGGAGCGGCCTCGACGTCGGAGATCCGTGTGACGACGAGGTGGCCGCCTCGTTCTCGGCGTGGAAGGCGAACGGTCTCGTCGGTGGTCGCCGCGAGACCAAGGCGCTGCGAGACCGGTTCCTGCACATCACCTGCCGCAAGGCGGCCACCCATGACAAGGCCGTCCACATTCACTCGGGGGCCGGCGACCCCGACGTGCTGCTGGCCCACGCCCATGCAGCCGGCCTGGCGCCGCTCATCGCCGCCCATCCCGCCACCGCCATCGTGCTCATCCACGCCGGGTTCCCCTGGATCGAGGAGGCCGCCTACCTCGCCGGCATGTACCCGAACGCGCACATCGAGCTGTCCCTCTTCAATCCCTGGGCGACACTCGACCTCGATCGGGGACTGCGGACCATCCTCGGGCTCGTGCCCACCTCCAAGGTGATGTACGGGTCGGACGAGGCGTCCGAGCCCGAGGTCCTGTGGATCTCGGCACGCCTCTTCCGTCGCGTTCTGGCCCGGGTCCTGGACGGCGCCGTCGACGACGACCTGCTCACACCGGCCGAGGGTGTGCGCACCGGCGAAGGCATTCTCGGCGCGAACGCCCTGCGGCTGCACGGGTTGGCGGCGACGTGAGAGAATCCGGACACGGCGCGGCAGACGTGGCCGCCGCCGTCAGCGCCCACATCAAACGCCGCTCCGGCGAGTTTCTGTCACTCCTCGACGAACTGGTCTCCATCGACTCGGGTCGTGACGCACCCGAGGGCATCGCGAAAGTCCAGGACCTGATCGCGGATCGGCTGGCACGACTCGATGGCGTCACCATCGAGCGTGGCCATGAGGGCGGAGTCGACCATCTGGCCGTCACCATTCCCGGTGGCGATGCCAGGGTGGTCCTGCTCGGTCACGCCGACACCGTGTTGCCGCGGGGAACGGCGGCGGAACGACCGTTGCGCGTGGAGGGACACATCGGATTCGGCCCGGGAGTGGCCGATATGAAGGGGGGACTGGCGATGGCGGTCCTGGTCTGCGAAGCCCTCGTCGACCTTGGCGACCATCCCACGATCGAACTGGTCGTCGTCGGAGACGAAGAGACCCGGCTGGTGGCGCCCCCGTTCATGGACCGGCTCGAGAACGCCGACGCGTGTTTCGTCCTCGAGTGTGGGCGCCCCGGTGGCGGCTACATCGTGCGGCGCAAGGGGGGACTCTGGGTGCGGTTGGAAGCCAAGGGCCGATCGGCCCATGCCGGCGTTCAGCCGGACTGGGGAACGTCGGCGATCGTGCAACTCTGTCAGACGGTGGTTGCCGTCGCGGAGCTTCACCGGACACGGGACGACCTGACGGTGTCCGTCGGCACGATCGCGGGGGGCTCGGCCCCCAACGTCGTCGCGGCGGAGGCCTGGGCCGACGTCGACATCCGGGCTTTCGGTGACGACGATCTCGACTGGGCTCGTCGGCGCGTCCTCGACATATGCGAGCACTCGTCGCTGTCGGTGTATGAGACGGGGCGCTGGCCCCCGATGGGACTGGTGGACGAGAGTCTGTCCAGGCTGTACCAGGACGCCAGCCGAAGCCTCCTGGTGCCGCTCCATCCGGAGTCCACCGGAGGCATGTCCGACGGCTGCTGGACGTCGACGGCAGGGATTCCCACCATCGACGGGGTCGGCCCGGAGGGCAGCAACGACCATTCACCCGAGGAACATATCGACCTGGCGAGCGTGCCTGCCCGAGCAGGGGCGTTGGCCGGTGCCATCGCCGCAACGATACGGAATAGGAGATAGAGAATGAAAAAACTGTATGCGCTGATCACCGCCGTGGCACTGACGCTCACGGCTTGTGGCGCAGGCGCAACACCCACCACGACCACGACGGAGGGGCCGTCGGTCACGACGACGACGGCAGCCCAGGCGGCGCCCGCGGAACCGATCCTCATCGGCTTCGCCGGGGACTTCTCCGACATCTACTCCTTCTACGACACCCCGGTTCGTGAAGGCGCCGAACTGGCCGTCGCCGAGATCAATGCCGCAGGCGGCGTGCTCGGCCGTCCCCTCGAGTTCGTGGCCCGCGACGGCCGCAACAACCAGGACGAGACGATGCGCGCGACGCAGGAGTTGATCGACCAGGGTGCCGCCTATCTGGTTGGGTCAACCGGGGATCCGTATCTCGCCCAGGCCAGCCTTGCGTGCGAGGCCGGGATTCCGATCTCGACCGGTGACGGCACCGCTCCCACGCTCGTGGGCGACGCCGGGCCCTGTGCCTTCCAGTTGATCATGAGCGACAACCTGCAGGCCGCCGTCGACGCCGAGTACGCCTGGAGTCAGGGATACAAGACCGCATACCTGCTCCGCTCGACCGAGATCCCGTACACGAATGACTTGCCCACCTACTTCGCTGCGGCTTTCGAGCATGCCGGTGGCAAGGTCATCGGTGAAGATGTGTATCGGATCGACGCCGGCGACTACAACGTGCAGGTGACGGCGATCGCCGCTCTCGACCCGGCGCCGGACGTGATCTTCACGCCCATGTTCATTCCCGACACGCCCGTGTTCCTGCGTCAGCTCCGTGCGGCAGGCATCGAGATTCCGGTTCTCAGCACAGACGGCGCCGTCGATGCCAGCATCCTCGAAGCAGGAGATGCCGTCGAAGGGCTCGTGGCGACGACACACGCCTGGCCCGCCGACGACAACTCGATGGCCAAGTTCGATGCCAAGTACAAGGAGGCGACGGGCGCCGAACCCGAGTCACCGGTGGTCGCCATCGGTTATGACGAGATCTACATCGTCAAGCAGATCATCGAGGACGCCGGCTCGACCGATCCCGAAGCCATGATCACCGCACTGTTGAATCTCAAGAACTTCCACGGTGTGACCGGCACGCTGAGCATGGATCCAACGACGAGGCGGGTCGACAAAGAGGTCACGCTCGTCAAGATCTCGGGAGGCGAAATCCGCTTCCTGGACCAGTTCATGCCGACCTTCATCCCGAAAGTGGGCTGAACGATGCTGGACGTGCAGGGACTGTCGGCCGGATATGGACCCGTCGAGGTCCTGGCCGACCTGTCCCTGCACGTCGGCGAAGGTGAGGTCGTGGCGGTGCTCGGTGCCAACGGTGCCGGCAAGTCCACACTCCTGAACTCTCTCGTCGGCATCGTGACGCCCCGATCCGGCTCGATCGTGTTCGACGGGCGCCAGATCGCCGGTCAAGCCACCGAGGACATCGTGCGGGGCGGCCTCACCCTCGTCCCGGAAGGCCGCAACGTGTTCGCCCGGCTGACCGTCGCCGAAAACCTGCTCGTGGGGGCCTACAGTCAAAGGGGGAGGAACGTCAAGGCCGACCTCGACCGGCTCCTGGAACGGTTCCCGATCCTGGCGACACGCCGGCATCAGACGGCCGGCACTCTCTCGGGCGGAGAGCAGCAGCAGCTCGTCATCGCCCGGACCCTGATGTCGCGACCCAAAATGATCCTGTTGGATGAACCGTCGCTCGGTCTCGCTCCGGTGATCGTCGACGTCGTCTTCGACCTGATCCGCGAACTCAGGGACACGGACGGGCTGACGATGGTGCTCGTCGAACAGAGCATCTCCCACGCCCTCGACGTGTCGTCGCGAGTCTATGTGATGTCGACAGGCAAGATCGTGCGTGAGGGGACGGCCACCGAGATGGCCGCGGCGGCACACGAGCTCGAAGCCTCCTATCTCGGTGGTGATTCCCGGTGAGCCTCGAAGTTCTCGTCCAGCAGCTCTTGAACGCCCTCAGCCTCGGGAGCATCTATGCGCTCCTCGCCCTGGGCCTGGCGGTCGTATACAGCGTGCTCGGGCTGCTCAACTTTGCCTACGGTGAGCTCATCACCATCAACGGCTACATCATGTTCGTGCTGATCGGTGCGGGCGTCGGATTCTGGGTGGCGGCACTCGTGGGCATCGTCGCCGCCGTGGCCGCCTCGCTGCTCATCGAAAGGACCGCCTTCCGGCCGCTGCGCGGCGCGTCCGCCACGACCGTGATCTTCTCGTCGTTCGCCGTGTCGGTGATCATCCAGAACCTGATCCGCAACCTGGTCTCGCCCCGACCCAAAGGGATCGCCATACCCTCCTGGATGGACGGGGTCGTTGCAGTGGGCCCGTTCCGGCTGCCGGTGCTGTCGCTCATCACGGTGGCGGTGGCCCTCGTAGGGGGAGTGATTCTCACGACCCTGCTCACACGCTCCCGTCACGGACTCGCCATGCGTGCCGCCGCCGAGGACTTCACGACGGCACGACTCATGGGCGTCCGGGCGGGCCGGATGATCATCTTCGCCTTCGGCGTCTCAGGGCTGCTGGCCGGCATAGCCGGGTTCCTGTGGGTGGCGCGCCGGGGTGCCGTCACACCGACCATGGGATTCACACCGCTGCTCGAAGCGTTCATCGCCGTGGTTCTGGGAGGGTTCGGCAAGCTCTCGGGCGCCGTCTACGGCGGGTTCCTGCTGGCCTTCATCGAGGTCGCCCTGCACCTGCCGGCGCCGCTGCGCCCGTTCACGAGCGCCCTGACCCTGGTGGTCGTCGTCGTGATCCTCTTCGTCAGACCGCAGGGCCTGGCGAAGGCGGTGGAAGGACGGGTGGCGTGAACACCTTCTCGCGCCGCCGCATGGTCGAAGCGGTTCGGACGTGGCTGTTGCTCTCCGCTCTGCTGGCGGTCGTGGCCCTCATCGGTTCCGTCTTCCTCGACACCACCTCCCAACGCGTGCTGACGAACTTCCTGACGATCGTCGGCCTGGTCGTCGCCTACCAGAGCTTCGTGGGCCCGTCCGGTCTTCTCTCGTTCGGCCACGTCGCCTTCTTCGGCGCCGGTGCCTACGCCGCGGCGCTGGTCACGATCCCGGTCGATCAGAAGGTGCGTCTCCTTCAAGGGCTGCCCGCCTGGCTGGGAGGCATGGAGACGGGGCTGTGGGGGGCGATCCTCGCCGCGGTGCTCGTCGCAGCGCTCATCGCGGCGTTCACGGGGGCGACCATCTCCAAGATGGAGGACATGGGGCTGGTCATGGCCACCCTCGCGCTGCTGGTCATGATGTACACCGTCTTCTCCAACTGGGACACCGTCACTCGGGGCACGATCGGGATTCTGCGGATCCCGGACCTGGTGAACACACCGATCGCCCTCGTTGCCGCCGTCGTCATCACAGGGGTGGCCCTGCTCTTCTCCGCCTCTCCGATCGGCCTGCGCCTCCAGGCCGTCAGGGAGGACAAGGCCGCGGCCGCCGCCCTGGGGATCTCGGTGGCGCGCAGCCGCTTTTTCGGCTGGATGACGAGTGCCGTCCTCATGGGGGCAGGGGCGGCCGTGTGGGCGCTGAACAACCTGGCGTTCGGACCCCACCAGTTCTTCTTCGCCCAGACATTCACCTTGTTGTCGATGCTGGTGATCGGTGGGATGTCATCGGTGTCGGGGGCCGTGATCGGCACGGCAGTGGTTACGGTGCTGGCCGAGATGCTTCGGCCGCTGGAGCGGGGACTGTCCCTGGGCCCCGTTCACCTGAGCGAATTGCCGGGTGTGATCCAGCTGGCTCTCGCCGCCCTGATCATGCTCGTGCTGATCGTGGCCCCCCAAGGCATCACCGGAGGTCGGGAACTCGGATCGTGGAGGAGGCGCAAGTGAGCCTCGTCGTCGACTCGGTCACCAAGCACTTTGCGGGCCTCACGGCGCTCAAGGACGTGTCGTTCACGCTGGACCAGGAGGAGATCCTGGGTGTGATCGGACCCAACGGCTCGGGGAAGACGACCCTCGTCAACGTGACGACCGGGATCCTCGATCCGGACGGGGGAACCGTGCAGGTCGACGGTCGCGACATGACCGGGGCCGCCCCCGACGTCATCGCCAGGGCGGGTGTCGTGCGCACGTTCCAGACGGTCCGTCTGTTCGGCGGGCTCAGCGTGTGGGACAACGTGGCCGCGGTCATTCGTGATCCGGACCGTCCCATCGACGAGGTGGTGGAGGAGCATCTCGAACGGTTGGGTCTCGGTCATCTGGGGTCGACTCCGTCGAGTCACCTCGCCTACGGCCTCCAGCGGCGTCTCGAGATCGCCCGTGCCCTGGCCACCCACCCCAGGTATCTGCTGTTGGACGAGCCGGCCGCCGGTCTCAACGACGTCGAGTCGGCCGACCTGGAAGAGACCATCAGGGCCATACCGCGTGATCCCCGATGGGGATGCGGGGTCCTGATCATCGACCACGATCTTCGGCTGATCACCTCCCTGTGCGACCGGCTGTTGGTCATGGCCAGCGGGGAGGTGATCGCCGAAGGTCCTCCCGAGGAAGTGAGACGTCAACCGCAGGTCGTGGAGGCGTACATCGGGAGAAGGAAGGACGAACCAAGATGAGACATCGCTATGGGATCATCGGCGCGGGCCGTCAAGGTGTCGCCGCCGCCTACGACCTGTGTGTGAGAGGAGAGGCCGAGACGGTCGTCTTCGCCGACCGAGTCCCGGAGACGGGGATGCGAGCGGCGGAGATCGTCGCCGGTCTCGTCTCCGACGTCTCCGACGTTGATGTCTCGCACGAGATACTCGACGCCACGGACCGGGGAGCGGTGGAAGAGTTCATGGCTCGCTTCGACGTCGTCCTCGGGTCGGCAAGTTGGCGTCTCAACGTGGGACTGACCGAGGCCGCCATCGCCGCCGGCACCCACTTCGCGGACCTGGGCGGCAACGCAGAGGTCGTGTGGGCCCAGTTCGAGGCCGACGAGGCGGCCCGAGCGGCCGGCGTGGGGATCGTCCCCGACTGCGGGCAGGTCCCGGGCACCGGAGCCAACCTCATGGCCTATGTGGCCCGCAGCTTCGACGAGGCCGACACGGTCGTCCTCTACGACGGGGGGATTCCCGCCTCCCCGGAGCCGCCCTGGAACTACCGGCTGACCTTCAACATGGATGGTCTCACGAACGAGTACTGGGGTCACGCCCTCTACATCATCGACGGCGAGCAGCGCCCGGTCGAAGTCTTCGATCCGGATGAGTACGAGACCCTCGAATTCGACCAGTTCGGCACACTGGAGGCCTTTGTCACCGCAGGTGGGCTGACGACCCTCTCGCGTACCCTGGAGGGCCAGATCAAGACGCTGAAGAACAAGACGCTGCGCTACCCGGGCCACGTCGCCCAGTTCAAGGCCTTCCGCGATGCGGGCCTCTTCGATGAGGAGCCGATCATGGTCGGGGACGTCAAGGTCGTCCCTCGCGATGTCTTCCACGCGCTCATCGAGCCGAAGATCCGTGCCCCCGAAGACTTCAGGGATGTCATCGTCAACCGGGTCGTCGGTCGTGGCGTCATCGACGGGAACGACCACGAGATCATTCTCGATGTGATCAGCTACCCGCCCGAAGATCTTCCTTTCACCGCCATGCAGGCGGCCACCGGCTGGCACGCCGCGATCATCATGCACAGGCTGGCCACCGGCCTTTGCGGCCCGGGGGTCGTCGAGGTAGAGAACGCCATCGATGGAGGCGATCTCCTGGACGAGTTCAGGCAGCGGGGATTCCATGTGTCGGAACGGAGACGCCTGCTCGACGAGGAGTGATGCCCGAGCCTGCGTCGAGGCCGAGCCTGCGGGAGGGGATTCTCTACCCCATCGACCTCGGTCAAAGCCCCGAGGCCACTTCCCCTGCTAGGGGAAGGAAGAATGTGGGGAGCCGGTTCAAGCGATCACGTCGCTTCCGACCGGAGCCGACTCGGGCGATCACCGTGGCGTCGGCTCGAGTCGTCTTTCCCGGTTGGGTGCGCCGGTGCGACACGCAGCAGTTCCACGATCTCCTGATCGGCATTGCACCTACGGAGGTTCGAGGGCACCTAAGATGCCCAACGCGCC
>JAADGS010000084.1 GCA_013152275.1 Actinomycetota bacterium
TGATGACGGGAACGTGCAGGTTCTCGAGACGGCCGAACACGTCGCGAACGAGCAATCCGAGAGGATCATGGATGAGGCCTGCTTCGAACTCTTTGCCCCGACTCTTGAGATCGGCACCGACACAGAACGCCTTGTCACCGGATGCGGTGACGACGAGCACACGCGTATCGGGGTCGGCCTCGATGCCGGCGATGATGGCCGCCATCGTCTCGAGCATGGGCACCGTCAAGGCGTTCATCGCCTTGGGACGGTTCAGCGTCAGAACCCCTACGGCACCATCACGTTCATAGAGGACGGGTTCCTCCGGCGATGCACTGGCCTGGCTATCTGTCACTGCTGTCTCCTCTCGTCGAACATCTCAGTCACTGGATCCTGTGATCACGACACCGGCGTCGAGGAGTCCCTCGATCTCGTCGGTTCCGAATCCACATTCTTTCAGAATCTCGTCGGTGTGCTCGCCCGCCACTGGTGGGGACGACACAGCGAAGTCTCCGGGTGTCTCGGACAGTCGGCCGGGGAACACCGGTGAACGGACTTCACCGGTCGCGGGATGCTCGACCGTGACGATCGAGTCCCCGGTCACGATGTGCTCCTGTTGGATCAGTTCGGGGTACGACAGCAGGGGTCCACAGATGACGTCGACGGTGTCGAGGATCTCTACCCACTCTGCCGTCGTCCTTTCACGGAACAGGGGTTCGAGGATCTCACGCAGCGCAGGCCGACCGTTCACCCGCTTCTCGTTCGTGTCGAAACGTGAGTCGGTCGCCAGGCCCGGTTGGCCGAGCGCAGCGCACAGAGCGGGCCACCGCTTCGGCGTGTAGGCAGCGACCATGACGTGACCGTCACTCGTCGGGAAGGCCTCATTGGGTGCAGCGTAAGGGGCGGCGCTCCCGAGGCGTTGGGGCGGTCGACCACTGGCGAGGAACATCGAGAGCGGCACGACCTGGTACGCAAGGAGTGAGTCGAGGAGCGATACATCGACTCGCTGCCCTCTGCCGGTCCGCTCTCTGGCGAACAGGGCCGCGAGGATCGCCTGGGAGGCGAACACGCCGCCGGCCATGTCCGCTGCGGGCACACCGACCTTGACGGGTGGTCCGTCCGGCGTTCCCGTGACGCTCATGATCCCACCCATCGCCTGAGCAACACCATCGACTCCGGGACGGTCCCGCCACGGGCCGGTCTGACCGAAGGCCGATATGGCTGCATAGATCGCCCGGGGGTTGCGTTCGGCGACCGCGTCGTAGCCGATACCGAGCCGGTCCGCGACTCCGGGGCGGAAACTCTCCAGGACGACGTCGGACCGTTCGACGAGTCGGAGAACGACGTCGGCCCCTCCTGCCGTCTTGAGGTCGATGATGATGCTGCGCTTGTTGCGGTTCATGCCCAGGAACGCTGCAGCGGCACCACCGACGAACGGCGGGCCGAGACGACGTCCCCACTCGCCACCGGGTGGCTCGACCTTCCAGATCTTCGCTCCGAGGTCACCGAGGTGCATCGCACACGTCGGGCCTGCAGCTCCCTGGGAAAGGTCGAGCACCGTTACGCCGTCAAGTGCGCCTGGCATCTGCCTATGCCTCCTCATCGTGGCCGGTCGGCCGGCTCGTCGAAGCTCCGCGAACGACGAAACCAGCGATCTCCGCGGCGATCTCGTCCGGGGAGTACACACCAGATGGCTGGTACCAGCGCACGACAGAGTTGCACATGCCGAGGATCGCTTTGACCGCGACACCGGCATCCTGGTCGACGAAGTCGCCGGACGCTATCCCCTCGTCGAACATCTCGCGGAAGATGAGCTCGTACCGGTCACGGTTCGTGATGTGATTCGCCATGAAGTCGGGGCTCAGGTAGCGGCCCTCCTCGATGAAGCAGGCAACCGCGTCGCGGTCGTGGATGGCCTCGACCGTGTGGAGATCGATCGCCCTGCGTAACCGCTCGGCGATCGGGAGGTCTGAGTCTGCCACTTCTCGCACAAGGGGTGTCACACGGTTGACGGTCAGTTCGATGATCTCGGACAGGAGGGCCTGCTTGCTCGGGAAGTGGTGGTACAGGCTCGACTTACTGATCCCGACCTCTGCAGCGAGGTCGGCCATGCTGGTCCCGTTGAACCCCTTGTTGCGAAAGAGCGCTGCAGCCTCCCTGCGGATGCGCTCCCGCGTGGTGAGGTCACCCGTCATGCCGTGCCGCCACCCACCAGTTCTCTGCCGGCCTGCAACGCCTCGAGGTTCATCTCGCGGTGCTTTGGGGGGACACGGGCCGCAACGGCCTCACGCAGAGCATCCGCATCGACGACGTCCTCGAGTGCCTGGATCACGCCGAGGGCGACAACACCGGTCACGACCTGGCTTCCTGAGATCGCCCGTGCCGTGTCGACTATGGCGAACTGGCGGGCGTCTCCGTTGAGATCGCTCGGCGCACACCGACTATCGACGACCAGTCGGCCTTCCGACGACAGTTCGGGTTCGTACCGTGAGTACGCCTCGCCACTCAGGACGATGAGGAGATCGATGTCGTCGGCGAGAGGGAACCCGATCTCTCCCGACGCAATGACGACGTCTGAGCGGCTTGCACCGCCCCGGGACTGTGGACCGTACACCTGAGAGTGTGTGGCGTCGTTTCCAGACAGGATTGCAGCCTCGGCGAGGATGCGGCCTGCCGTCACGACGCCTTGTCCACCGGCCCCGGCGATCCTGATCTCGTTACGACTCATGGTCCTCGACCTTTCGTACACCGGCGTACACAGAACGAATCTCTCGTTGAAGCACTCCCGTCTTCATCCCCTGCGGCGGAGCCTGTGTCGGGATGTGTTTCACGAAACGCTTCTCTGCGAGGGGACCTGCCACCCCTTCGTCCCTCACCGACATCCAGGTGAGCATCTCTGCACCGCCACCGACCTTGTTGTAACGCCCGAAGTACTCGGGGCAGTCGCTGATGACCTCGATGAACGAGAAGCCGGGGTGGCTCAGCCCGTCCACCATGATCTTCGTCATGTCCATCGGGTTCGCCGCGAGCACGCGAGCGACGAAGGATGCGCCTGCTCCCATGAGCAGCTTGCATGCGTCGAAGTTCGGCTCCGTGTTCCCCGCAGGCGTCGTCGATGCGAGCGCCCCCTCGGGAGTGGTCGGAGCGGCCTGGCCGCCGGTCATCCCGTAGATCGAGTTGTTGAGGAGCAGGACCGTGATGTCGATGTTCCTCCGTGCCGCATGGATCAGGTGATTGCCACCGATTGCAAGGGCGTCACCATCTCCGGTGACGACGACGACGTTGAGGTCCGGGCGGGCGAGCTTGAGGCCTGTGGCGAACGCCGGTGCCCTGCCGTGGGTCCCATGCAACGTACAGAAGTCCACGTAGCCGACGAGGCGGCTGCTGCAGCCGATACCTGCGACCATCGCGAGCTTGTCCTGGTCGATCTGGAGTTGATCGACGGCGTTCAGGAACGATCGCAACACGATTCCGTGTGCACATCCAGGGCACAGCACGTGG
>JAADGS010000085.1 GCA_013152275.1 Actinomycetota bacterium
TCAACGGAATCAGAAAGAGGAAAGAGAAGCTCATGAGCAGGAACCCGATCTCCTCGAGCGCTATGAAGAGCCCTTGGGGGTTGTACTGCGTCAGTAGGGAGATGCCCTCCGTCTGTCCGGCAGAGAGACTGGAAGGTACGACGGAGAACTGGACGAAGTAGGTAGGTACGAGCACAGCCACGACGGCGACCGCCAAGCCGACTGCGACCTGACCGGCAATCGCCGAGCCTGTTCGCGTACGAAGGTTGTTGAGCGATGTTGTGAAGATTAGGTAGATGACGACCAGCCCGATCGCGAAGTACATCCACACGTAGTCACGAGGAAACCGGTCGAGCGTATCGAGATAGGGGTACTCGATGCAATCGCTTGGACAGTTCGATCCAGAGATCGGAACGGCAAACAGAGCCATGCCGAAGGTAACCGTCGTGATCGCAGCCATGGCCGCCGCCGCATACATCGCAAACCGGGTCGCTTCGCGCTCCTCGCTCATGCGGAGTCGACCTTCCTATCGTTTGAACACGCACCCGGTACGACGACCACGATACCAGCGATCACCCGAGCGCATGTCCGGCAATGCGATCACCCTGACGTGGCACGCCATCCCCTTGTTGACCAAGAGTTTCCGCAGCACGCCCGGAGGGACTCGAACCCCCAACCTTCTGATCCGTAGTCAATGCGGCAGGAGCGCGATACCCCTTGTGAATCGCCGAAACCCCTTGTGGTGGCTACGTTTTGCTTCTGAACGGTTCTCGTTGTTTCCCATCGATTCTCGACCTCTCGCGGCCCAGCCGCGGCCCAACGGCCGGGAACCTGTCTCAGGACTCGCCATAGGTAGCGTCGTACATTGGGATGTGTCATAGGTCACGACCGATACGCCGGCCCTGTCGGGCAGAAGTCGAACAAGGGTGTCGGTAGCGGCGCCCCACTCGAATGACCCACTGGGTTCCACGTAGGGCTCGGTAACCGCCTCCAGACTGAGCAAGAGCGTCACGGTCGACGGCGTAAGACGAACAACGCGGTGTTTGAGTCCACTCTCGGCAACCTGTGACGCTTCGGTCAAGGCCGCGACCAGCTCCGGTCCGTCGACAGCGACCTCTGACAGTTGAAGAGGCGACCCCGAGGTCAGTTCCCATCTGGTGAGCTCCGTCCCGTCGGGAGCCAGATGGACGATGGTTGCTGTGCCGTCCTGATCGAAGGAGGTCGAAAGAAGGCTGCCGTTCGAAAGCGGCCGGTCCCGAAGGGATCCCTCGCCGACATCTTCCAACCACACAGGAGGTGCGTTGCGAGGCTCGAGAGGGGCCACGTTGATCCAGAAGGAACCGTTGCCATCACGGCTGGAACCCCCGTAGACGATGTCCAGGTCGTCGCGCTGAACCGGTGGCGCAACGAGGTTGTCCGCTGAGTCGACCTGTGCGAACTGGAGGTCTTGCAGCTTGGGGCGACTCGGCCCGCCCGGGTGGCTGAATATCCCGACAAGAGTGATCCCGCCGTCGTAGACGTCGATGTCGAGCACGCGGGGGATCGGAAGGGCGGCCTCCGAGAACGAGTCGCCGTCAGCGAGCAACAGCCGTCCGTTGTTCGTGTCGACGATCGCCAACAGCTCACCGTTTGCAGCGAAACAGCACGGACCCCACACACCGGCACCCACAGCCAGGTCGCGAAAACAAACCATCCCGAACCCGGAACCGAAACCACTCGACCGGCAAATACACAGATGAGAGGCCGGTGAACGACCGGGCAAGAAAAAAACGGAGAGATCATGAAGCGGTTCATGATCGTCGTACTGGCGATGGCACTGTTGGTGGTGCTTGCTGCGGGGCCGGCGTGGGCGTACGGGTCGGAGAGCGGCAGAGTGTCGTGCACGAACAAGATAGCGGTGCATTCGAGGACAACACAGACTGCCTACATTCAGGTGCCAAGTGGATCGACAGTCAAGGTTTGGTACGACGGTGCAAGCCCAGTCACTCACACCTGGGCATCGCAGGTGTACGGACCCAACTCGTGGAGGGTGTTGAGCCTCGAGGGCACGGTGCACACTGCGGAGACGTACGCGTACTGTTGGGGCGAGTGACCAGAGTATGAGGTCCGAGGCCGGGTTTCGTGGTACCGCGGCGGCTGCGGCTGTGGGGTTGTTGGTGGCTGGATGTTCGGCCGGAGGCGTCCCTGCGCCGCAGCAGACGGGCACCTCGACAGCGTCCGTGGGCACGTCGACGGCCGTTTCCGCCACGGTTTCCCCGGGTGCCTCGGGTGTTTCGGACGGTCTGGTGCCTGCGAAGGATCCGTGGGCGCTTGCCACCGAGTACGGACTCGTGTCGCCCGACGGGGAGTACGTGGGCCCGACGGATGAGAACGGGGACCCGCTGCTGTTCGAACCGATCGAGGGGTATGGGGATTTCTCGGATCTGGACCGGTTCGATGTTGACACCTATGAGACGACTCGACTGGTCGTCGCGTGTGTGAATGATCATGGGTTCACAGTGACGCTCGACCCGGATGGTGGGGTCGGGTTCGGGGCGGTGCCTTCGGAACAGAATCAGCTTGCGTTCGCCATCGTGCTCGCCTGTGAGCACGGTTTGCATATCCGTGAGCCGGCGCCGCTTTCTACCGTGCAATTGGAGAAGATGTACGCGTACATGGTGGCGCTGGCGGGGTGTTTGGAGGCGCAGGGGTACTCGGTCGCGGACCCACCGTCGCTGGATGCCTACATGGATTCGCAGGGCAACTGGAACCCGTACGATGGCCTGTCGGTCGGGCTCGACGACTGGGTATCACTGAACCGGGCGTGTCCGCAGAACCCGGTGGGCGGGTACGGCGCCTGGGAGCCTGGCGACCCGATCGTTCCGATGCCATGAGTAGCCGGCGGGTTGCCGGGCTGGCGGTGTTCGTGCTGGTGGTGGCCGGCTGTGCGTCCACTGGTGGAGGCGCTGGGGACGTGTCGTCGACACCCGCGTCGACGGGCCTGCCGACGACGATCCGGCCGGCTATCACGTCGACGGTGCCAGGGGATCCGTCCTTGGCGGGTGTGCATGGTGTGGTGAGGATCACCGGAGGGCTGGTCGAGTTGGAGGAGGAGTGGGGGTTGCTGGATCCCGAAGGCGCCTACATCGGTCCGGTCGATGTGAACGGCAAGCCTCTGCTGCTCGAACCGATCGAAGGGTACGGCGACTTCTCGGACATGACGTTGCAGGAGCGATTCGACATGGACCCGAAGGTGAGGCAACGGCTGGTGTTGCGGTGCCTGTCAGACGTCGACCCGCGGTTCGCGCAACTGATCGCCGACACAGGAGACTTCAACTGGGGCAACCTGGCCGACCGGCTCTCACAGGTGGGGATGGCGGTGTACATCGCCTGCGACGAAGGGTTGCACCTGCCGTCGCTACGTCAGAAAGACTGGACCCCGGCGATGTGGCAGGAGGCGTACGAGTATGAGTTGGCACACGCAGACTGCATCGAGCACCAGACCGGCATCGACCTGGGTCCCCGGCTGACCCTCGACGAGTTCATCGCCGGCGTCCAACCGCTTCCGCCGGACAGCCCGTACTGGGAACTCGATACCGCGACGGTACGTCGTCTCGACCAGGTGTGTCCCTGGGGTCCCGTCGGCGGGTTTGGAGCATGGGACCCTGGTGATCCCATCACCCCGGCCCCATGACGCGGCGCAGACACCGCCTGGCAGTGGAGCCGCCGAGGGTCGACGCTTTCGTCGAGTCGTCGGGACGCAACCGGTACCCGTACGCGGACCTTCCGTATCAAGAGATGGTCGGTTTCGCCGACCCGGATCATCCGCCGCCCGGCCTGGAACGGGAGTGTCAGAAATACGGTGTATCTGCCTGTTGGTCTGAGATGCTGACCCGGCTTTGGGTTAGCGGAAAGGACAGGCAGTAATGGAAGCTACGAAGCCGGCGGTGAGAACGCCGGAGGACAAACAGCTCGCTGAGGAGTTTGTGGAGCGTGCCCGCGATGAGGGTGTGGATCTTGTTGGCCCTGGCGGGTTGCTGACGGGTTTGACGAAGAACGTGCTCGAGGCTGGTTTGGACGCCGAGATGTCTGAGCATCTCGGCTACGACAAACACGACCCGGCCGGGCGCGAGCGAGGTTCGAACTCGCGTAACGGCACACGCTCGAAGAGGGTGCTCACCGATGTGGGACCGGTTGCCATTGAGGTGCCCCGCGATCGGGACGGGAGTTTCGAGCCGCAGATCGTCAAGAAGCGGCAACGGCGCCTCTCGGGTGTCGATGAGATGGTGATCTCCCTCACCGCAAAGGGTCTCACCACCGGTGAAGTCTCGGCCCATATGGCAGAGGTGTACGGTGCTGACGTGTCCAAGGACACCATCTCGCCGATCACCGACAAGATGCTCGCCGAGATGAGCGACTGGCAGAACCGGCCCCTCGACCGGGTCTATCCGGTGATCTTCATCGACACGATGGTGGTCAAGATCCGCGACGGGCAGGTCACCAATCGTCCCGTGTACACCGCTATCGGGGTCACTGTGGACGGCGAACGGGACATTCTGGGACTCTGGGTCGGGAACGGTGGTGAAGGCGCCAAGTCTTGGCTCCAGGTCCTCACCGAGACCCAGGAACCGCGGGATCGAAGACCTCTGCATCGTCGCATGCGACGG
>JAADGS010000086.1 GCA_013152275.1 Actinomycetota bacterium
CCTGTGGTCGAGGAGGCCCCTGTGGTCGAGGAGACCCCTGTGGTCGAGGAGACCCCCGTGGCTGAGGAGACCCCCGTGGCTGAGGAGACCCCTGTGGCTGAGGACGCTGCCGATAAGGGCACCGAGACCGATGATGAAGACGCTGCTTCCGAGGAGGAATGACATGGCCAAAATGACGACAGAAGAACTCTTGGAAGTCTTTGAAGGAATGACCGTCCTGGAGTTGAAAGATTTTCTCGATGCGTTCGAGGAGAAGTTCGATGTGACCGCGGCCGCACCGATCACCGTGGCTGCAGTTGCCGCCGGTGGCGGCGAGGACGCCGCCGAGCAGGAGAAAGACGAGTTCGATGTCGTTCTCTCCGCGATCGGCGACAAGAAGATCCAGGTCATCAAAGAAGTTCGGGCTCTGACCAGCCTCGGATTGAAAGAGGCCAAGGCGTTGGTCGACAATGCACCCGGAGTCGTGCTCGAGGGTGTCGACAAAGAGGCTGCCGAGAAGGCCAAAGAACAACTCGAGAGCGCCGGAGCAACCGTCGAACTCAAGTAGCACCGAGCACCTGGCACCTGGCACCTGGCGCCAGGTGCCGGCTGCCTGTGTTTACCCTTGACCTCGCCTGGCCAAGACGATATGTTGGTTCTGCAAGAGGTCGACAGAGGTCGGCCGATCAGGTTCGTATTGCCGCTTGGGTAGGTGTGTGTTACCCTGGCTTTTCGCCGTTCGCAGTCAGGTCCCAAGGGTTCAAGGAGAAGTCAGTTGCCCTCGCGCGTCAGCCCACGTCTGTCCTTTGCAAAAATCCCCGAAGTTCTGCCGATCCCCAATCTCCTCGCTCTTCAATACGAAAGTTTCCAGTGGTTTCTCGAAGAGGGACTGAAGGAGATCTTCGACGCGATCTCGCCGATTGAAGACTTTACGGGGGAGCTTGCGCTCGATCTCGCAGACCATCGCTTCGGGGATCCGCCGCGTTCCGTCGAAGAATGCAAGGAACGCGATGCCCATTACTCGCGTCCTCTGTTCGTCACCGCCCGGTTCGTCAACAAGAAGACCGGAGAGATCAAAGAGCAGCAGGTGTTCCTCGGCGATTTCCCGATGATGACCGACAAGAGCGTGTTCATCATCAACGGCACCGAGCGTGTCGTGGTCAGCCAGCTCGTGCGGTCACCCGGTGTCTACTTCGACCGTACGCCGGACAAGACCTCCGATCGCGAGATCCACAGTACGAAGATGATCCCCGGCCGAGGTGCATGGCTCGAGTTCGACACGGACAAGCGCGGCACGATCGGCGTGCGCGTTGATCGGAAGCGTCGTCAGCATGTCACCGCGTTCCTGCGGGCGCTCGGCATCGCCGAGACGGACGAGGAGATCCTCGACTTGTTCGAAGGCGCGGCAGCCATCCGGACGACGCTCGAACGTGATACGACGATCGATCGCGAGGACGCACTCCTGGATCTGTATCGCAAGCTCCGTCCGGGTGAGCCGACGACGGTCGAGTCTGCTCGTGGACTGTTGCAGACACTGTTCAAGAATCCCAAGCGTTACGACCTGACCAAGGTTGGTCGCTACAAGATGAACCAGAAGTTCGGTCGTCCGATTCCGGAGGAGTATGAGCCGGCCACGATGGGACTGTTGACCGACGACGACATCCTCGATGCGATCGGCTACCTCATCGCCCTGCACGCCGGTCAGGCGATGTTCATGACCAGGGCCGGGATCGAGATCCCGGTACGGATCGATGACATAGACCATTTTGGCAACCGTCGTATTCGGACCGTTGGTGAACTGATCCAGAACCAGGTGCGCGTCGGGTTGACTCGACTGGAGCGGGTGGTTCGTGAGCGGATGACGACACAGGATTCCGATGCGATCACACCCCAGAGCCTGATCAACATCCGTCCCGTCATCTCGGCCATCAACGAGTTCTTCGGCTCGAGTCAGTTGAGCCAGTTCATGGACCAGCCGAACCCGCTCGCCGGAGTCACCCACCGGCGCCGTCTCTCCGCGCTTGGGCCGGGCGGTCTCTCCCGTGAACGGGCAGGATTCGAGGTTCGTGACGTTCACTCGTCTCACTACGGCCGCATGTGTCCGATCGAGACGCCGGAAGGTCCGAACATCGGCCTGATCGGTTCGTTGGCCACGTACGCACAGGTCAACAAGTACGGATTCATCGAGACTCCCTACCGCAAGGTCGTCGATGGGAAGGTGACCAATCAGATCGACTATCTGACCGCTTCGGAAGAGGAGCGTTTCGTCATCGCGCAGGCCAACGCCGCGCTGAATGCCGACGGTACGTTCGCCAAGGACAGGGTTCTCGTGCGGATGTCCGGTGGTGGCGGCGAAGTCGACTCTGTGCCGCCATCGGAGATCGACTACATGGACGTCTCTCCGAAGCAGATCGTCTCGATTGCCACGGCACTGATTCCGTTCCTCGAACACGACGATGCGAACCGGGCGTTGATGGGGTCGAACATGCAGCGACAGGCTGTGCCCCTCGTACACCCCGAAGCACCGCTCGTCGGAACCGGTATCGAAAGTCGGCTTGCCCTGGACTCGGGTGACATGGTCGTCTCGAAGGTCGCCGGCACGGTCGTCGACGTGACGGGCGACTCCATCGTCATCAAGGAAACCGGCAAGAACGTCAAGCACATTCACAGGGTGCAGAAGTTCGAACGTTCGAACCAGGGGACGTCGATGAACCAGAAGCCGATCGTTTCGATCGGGGACAAGGTCAAAGTCGGGTCCGTTCTCGCCGATGGTCACTCGACCGATCGTGGCGAGTTGGCTCTCGGGCGAAACCTGCTCGTGGCGTTCATGCCGTGGAGGGGACACAACTACGAGGACGCGATCGTGATCTCCGAGCGGCTCGTCAAAGAAGACGTCCTCACTTCGATCCACATAGAGGAGCACGAGATCAGGGCCAGGGATACCAAACTGGGCGCCGAAGAGATCACTCGGGACATCCCGAACGTGGCGGAGGAATCCCTCAGGAATCTCGACGATGACGGGATCATCCGTGTCGGGGCCGAAGTCGGACCCGGTGACTACCTGGTCGGCAAGGTCACTCCGAAAGGCGAGACCGAACTGACGCCGGAAGAGCGGCTGCTGAGGGCCATCTTTGGTGAGAAAGCCCGCGAGGTCCGTGACACGTCGCTGCGCGTGCCGCACGGCGAGACCGGCAAGATCATCGGCGTTCGCATTCTGCGGCGTGCTGAAGGGTACGACCTCAAACCCGGCGTCAATGAGATGGTGCGGGTCTACGTCGCCCAGCAGCGCAAGATATCGGCCGGTGACAAGCTGGCGGGTCGCCACGGAAACAAGGGTGTGATCTCCAAGGTTCTGCCCGTCGAGGACATGCCGTTCCTCGCGGACGGCACCCCGGTGGACATCATCCTGTCGCCGCTCGGTGTGCCGTCACGGATGAATCTCGGCCAGGTGTTGGAGACCCACCTCGGGTGGGCAGCCGCACAGGGATGGGAACCGTTCGAAGGGGACAGCCCTGCGGCCAAAGGCGCCGAACCGTGGACCCGGGTCGCAACGCCCGTATTCGACGGAGCCGGCGAAGACGAGATAGCCGATGTCATCGCACACGCGTTGCCCAATCGCGACGGGCAACGGCTCGTCAACGAGTCCGGCAAAGCCGTGCTCTACGACGGTCGCGACGGCGAGCCGTTCGATACCCCGATCACGGTGGGCTACATCTACGTCTTGAAACTGGTCCACCTCGTCGACGACAAGATCCATGCCCGTTCGACCGGCCCCTACTCGATGATCACCCAGCAGCCTCTTGGAGGCAAGGCCCAGTTCGGCGGGCAGCGGTTCGGAGAGATGGAGGTGTGGGCGTTGGAGGCCTACGGTGCCGCCTATGCGCTCCAGGAGCTGCTCACGATCAAGTCGGATGATGTCGCAGGCCGTGTGAAGGTCTACGAGGCGATCGTCAAGGGTGAGAACATTCCGGAGCCGGGGATACCGGAATCGTTCAAGGTCCTGATCAAGGAAATGCAGAGTCTCTGCCTCAACGTCGAGATGCTCTCGGCGGGTGAGGAAGTGGAACTCCGCGACCTGGAAGAAGACGTCTACCGCACGACAGAATCTCTTGGGATCGACTTGTCCCGTCCTGAACGCCGCGAGACCACCACCGTCTGACCAAACACACACCGGGAAGGAGTGCTGTGCGCCAGCCCTTCGATGAACTGAAGATCAGCCTTGCGACGACCGACCAGATTCGGTCCTGGTCGTACGGCGAGGTGAAGAAACCCGAGACGATCAACTACCGGACACTGAAGCCCGAGAAAGATGGTCTGTTCGACGAACGGATCTTCGGGCCGACGAAGGACTGGGAGTGCTACTGCGGCAAGTACAAGCGCATCCGCTACAAGGGGATCGTGTGCGAACGATGCGGTGTGGAGGTCACGCGTTCCAAGGTTCGGCGTGAGCGAATGGGCCACATCGAGCTCGCAGCGCCGGTGACGCACATCTGGTTCTTCAAAGGGGTGCCCAGCCGTCTCGGATACCTGCTCGACATGTCTCCGAAAGAACTCGAGAAGGTCATCTACTTCGCCGCGTATCTCGTGACGTACGTCGACGATGAGCGGCGTCACAAGGACCTCTCCGAGCTGGAAGATACGATGCGCGCCGAACTCGAGGTCATCAGCGAAGAACTCGAAGAGTGGCGAGCGGCGCGTCTGGAGCGTCTGGAGCAGGAGCTCTCGCAGATGGAAGAGGGCGGAGCGAAAGCTCAGGAGATCAGCGCACGACGCCGTGAGGTCGAGAAGGAGATCAAGGAACGCGCAGAACGTGCGGCCCGCGAATCCGAGCTCGTCGAAGAGGCTTTCGACACCTTCCGTGTCATGGGACCCAAGACCCTCGTCGAGTCGGAGCCGCTCTGGCGACAGATCGTCGAGCGGTACGAGTCCTATTACGTCGGCGGGATGGGAGCCGAGGCGATCAAAGACCTCTTGAGCCGAGTCGACCTCGACGCGGAGATGGAGAGACTGATCGCCGACCTCGACGCCCGTTCCGCACAGCGCAGGC
This sequence comes from Actinomycetota bacterium, assembly GCA_013152275.1. Taxonomy (NCBI): domain Bacteria; kingdom Bacillati; phylum Actinomycetota; species Actinomycetota bacterium. The sequence goes on from JAADGS010000086.1 coordinate 5,027, forward strand.
ATCGGGCGACGCAGCGGATGAAGGTGGTCAAGCCCTTCCATGAGGGCAAGAACGATCCGACGGCGATGATCCTGGAAGCAGTTCCGGTGATCCCGCCCGAGCTGCGGCCGATGGTGCAGCTCGATGGTGGTCGGTTCGCCACGAGCGATCTCAACGATCTGTATCGCCGCGTCATCAACCGGAACAACCGCCTCAAGCGACTCCTGGACCTGGGTGCCCCGGAGATCATCATCAACAACGAGAAGCGGATGCTGCAAGAAGCCGTTGATGCCCTCTTCGACAACGGCCGACGTGGCCGTGCGGTGACTGGGCCGGGCAACCGCGCGCTCAAGTCGCTGTCGGACATGCTCAAGGGCAAGCAGGGCCGGTTCCGTCAGAACCTGCTTGGCAAGCGTGTCGACTACTCGGCCCGTTCGGTGATCGTTGTCGGGCCTTCGCTGCAGCTGCATCAGTGTGGGCTGCCGAAGGTCATGGCGCTCGAGCTGTTCAAGCCTTTCGTGATGAAACGACTTGTCGACCAGGACCTCGCCCAGAACATCAAATCCGCCAAGCGGATGGTCGAGCGTCATCGGCCGCAGGTTTGGGATGTGCTCGCCGACGTGATTCAGGAACACCCCGTGTTCCTGAACCGCGCACCGACGTTGCACCGTCTCGGCATCCAGGCGTTTGAGCCCATCCTCGTCGAGGGCAAGGCCATTCAGATTCACCCGCTCGTCTGTGAGGCGTTCAACGCCGACTTCGACGGTGACCAGATGGCCGTTCACTTGCCGCTGTCTGCAGAGGCGCAGGCCGAGGCCCGTGTTCTCATGCTCTCCGCGAACAACGTGCTCTCGCCGGCGAGCGGGCGACCGATCGTCACTCCGAGCCAGGACATGGTCATCGGTGTCTACTACCTTTCCGAGATCGTCGAAGATGCGAAAGGGACAGGGTCGATTTTCAGCAACGTCGACGAGGCAGTGATGGCGTACGAGTCGGGTCATGTGTCCCTCCACGCTCCGGTGAAGATCCGGGTCGGTGAGATCGCCGGTTCTGCAGAGATGCACGACCTGCTGAAGGGGTCGTTGGCCTCGCTGCTCACCGAAGATCCCGTCGACGGATCTCGACCGCTGGATACGACCGTTGGTCGTGCGATTCTGAACGGAGCATTCCCGCTCAACTTCCCGTATGTGGATGCCGTCGTATTGAAGTCCGACATCCGGCGTCTGATCGAGGAGATCATCGCCAACTACAAGAAGAACGAGGTGCAGAAGTTCCTCGACGCGATCAAGGACCTCGGCTTCTACTACTCGACTCGTGCGGGGTTGACGATCGGTCTCGGCGACGTGAAGACGCCTCCGGAGAAGGGGAAGATCATCGCCAGGTATGAGAAGGTTGCCGAGAAGGTTCAGCAGCAGTTCCTCAAAGGGGTGATCACCGACGACGAGCGGCGTCAGGAACTGATCGAGATCTGGATGAGAGCCACCGATGAAGTCAAGGATGCCATGGAGGTGACGCTCAAGGCGGAGAAGTTCAACCCGATCGACATGATGATCCGCTCCGGCGCTCGGGGCAATGTCATGCAGGCCCGGCAGATTGCAGGGATGCGTGGGCTGGTGGCCAATCCGAAGGGCGACATCATTCCCCGTCCGATCATCTCGAACTTCCGGGAGGGCCTGTCCGTTCTCGAGTATTTCATCTCGACCCACGGGGCTCGCAAAGGCCTCGCGGATACTGCGTTGCGGACCGCCGACTCTGGTTACCTGACTCGGCGTCTCGTCGATGTGAGCCAGGAAGTCATCGTCAGCGAGGAAGACTGCGAGTCGGATCGTGGGATCGTCGTTCTTGTCCGTGACGAGTACGACCGTCCGATACGTAACGCTCATACCAGCTTGTTCAGCAGAACACTCGCCGAAGACGTCAAGGTCGGGCGGAAGCTGGTAGAGACCGACCACGGTGTCAAACTGCGGGCCGGCACGGTCATCGGACGGCCGGAGATCCTTGCCCTCGCGAATGCCGAGGACGTCAAGAAGGTCAAGGTTCGATCCGTGCTGACCTGTGATTCGGAGTACGGCGTGTGTGGTACCTGTTACGGGATGAGTCTTGCCACAGGCCGGACGGTCGAACTCGGCGAGGCTGTGGGGATCATGGGCGCCCAGTCGATCGGTGAGCCGGGAACACAGCTGACGATGCGGACCTTCCACACCGGCGGTGTTGCCGGCGCGGACATCACTCATGGTCTTCCCCGAGTCGTGGAGCTGTTTGAAGCCCGCACCCCGAAGGGCAAGGCGGTGCTCGCCGAAGTCGGTGGTGTCGTCCATGTCGAGGAAGACGAGGAAGGTCGCCGCGTGATTGTCGACGGTCCTGAAGGCGAGGCCACGTACACGATCTCGCGTCGTGCCCGGGTGCTCGTTCAGGAGGGCTCCGAAATCGAGCCGGGTACTCCGCTCACGCAAGGATCACTCGATCCGAAGGAGGTCCTGGAGATCTCCGGCGTGCGAACCGCCCAGAAGTATCTCGTCGATCAGGTCCAGAACGTGTACCGGTCCCAGGGTGTGGACATCCACGACAAGCACATCGAGTTGATCGTGCGCCAGATGCTGCGTCGGATCCGCGTCGTGAGTGTGAACGATTCCTCGTTCCTTCCGGCGGAACTCGTGGATGAGCGCCGCTTCCGTGACGCCAATCGGGCGCTCGTCGGTGAAGGCAAGACGCCGGCAGAAGGCCGTGCCGAACTGATGGGGATCACGAAGGCTTCTCTGGCAACGGACTCGTGGCTGTCGGCCGCTTCGTTCCAGGAGACCACCCGCGTGCTGACCGAGGCAGCGATCTCCGCCAAATCCGACCACATGCGCGGTCTCAAGGAGAACGTGATCATCGGCAAGCTGATCCCGGCGGGGACGGGATCCAAGATGTACCAGTCGATCGAGCCGGTCCTTCCCGATGCGGCACCGATGTCGGCGCTCGGATTGTTCGGAGAGCCGACCCCTTCGACGTCGGAAGAGGACATGCTGCCGGCAGATCCGGCGGAATGGTTGGCATCACTCGGCGGATCCGAACCCATCCAACCGGAAGACGACGACGACGAATGATGATGCCGGATCCGGGAGGGTCCACATCGGTGTTTGGTGAGAAGTACCGGGCGGTACCGCCCGGTACTTCTCCTTTCTCACCGATCACGGATTACTGATCACTGGCAACCGGGTCTCGGGCGGGCGAGTCTGTCAGATCCCCAGATACGCCTGCTTGACGGCATCGTTCTGTTCGATCTCTGCAGACGTTCCGTGGAAGTCGACTTTGCCTTCGCTCATGACGAAGGCGTACTCGCTGACTTTGAGGGCCATGCGGACATTCTGTTCGACGAGCAGAATCGTCAGGCCTTCCCGCTGGAGCTGCTGAAGAGAATGGAACAGCTCGAGGGTGAGCACCGGTGCGAGACCGAGGGACAGTTCGTCGATCATGAGGATCTTTGGTTCCGCCATGATCCCGCGGGCCACGGCGAGCATCTGCTGCTCACCGCCACTCATGGTTCCGGCGCTCTGCTTGGAGCGTTCTTCGAGCCGTGGAAACAGTGTGAATACCTTTGTGAGATTGCTGTCCATGCGGGCGCGGGCCCGTTTCGGCGTCGCGCCCATCTCGAGGTTCTCGCGAACGGTCATGTCGCTGAAGAGCTGGCGCCCTTCCGGGACCATGATCATGCCGAGTTCCGCCTTCGCATGAGCCGGCATCCGGCTGACATCTTCGCCCTGGAATGTCACGGTGCCTTCCCACGGGGTGATCTGACCCATGATCGTGCGGAGCAACGTCGTTTTTCCTGCGCCGTTGGAACCCACCAACGCCGTGAGTTTGCCTTCTTCCACGACCAGGTCGAGACCCCAGAGGATCTGCAGTTCTCCGTAGCCGGAGACGACGCCGCGGACGTCGAGCATTTCCATCACGACCTCCCCTCTTCCAGGATCTGGGCTGCCAGCTCCGGATTGCCGAGGTATGCCTCGATGACCTGCTCGTCCTCGGAGACTTCCGATGGGGTCCCATCCGCGATCATTCCTCCGTAGTTGAGGACGATGATCCGGTCGGAGAGGTTCATGATGGCATGCATGATGTGCTCGATCATGATGATCGTGACACCCTGGTCCCTGATCTGGCGGATGGTGGTGAGCATGCCGTGGACTTCCGTCTGGTTCAGTCCTGCCAGCACCTCGTCGAGCAGCAGCAGATGCGGTCTCGCTGCGAGCGCTCGAGCCATTTCGAGTCGCTTCTTCTGCGCAACATTCAGACTGCCCGCAAGCATCTCCGAGCGTTCGTGAAGATGCACGAACTCCATCACCTCGTCGGCCACGTCGCCGGCGGCTCCGATCGAGAGGTCGTCCTTGCCGTAGCAGGCGCCGACGATCACGTTCTGGCGAACCGTCAGCTCATTCAAAGGGCGGACGATCTGATGTGTTCGGGACAACCCCAGATGGGCGATGCGGTAGGTCCGCTTGCCGGTGATGTCGGTTCCGCGAAAGATGATCTTGCCGTGAGTCGGGGAGAAGACGCCGTTGATGCAGTTGAACAAGGTTGTCTTGCCGGCCCCGTTCGGGCCGATCATCCCAAGGATCTCGCCACCGTGGAGTGAGAAACTCACGTTGTCGACGGCGGTAAGCCCGCCGAACTGCTTCGTGACCTCTTGGACCTGCAGAATCATTCGAGCACCTTCCGCAGGCGGGGGAAGCGTTTGCGTAACCAGCCGATGGCTCCACCCGGGATGAACAAGATGATCAGCAGGAGCAGGAGGCCGGCCACGGCGAGCTGCACGTTCTTGAAAACGGGGCTTGTGAGGAGCGACCTGCGAAGCTGCTGGTAGACACCGGCACCGAGTACGGGCCCGATCACCGTTCCGAAACCTCCGAGCATGACCATCACGATCAGCTCTATGGACTGCTGGAGCCGAAAGGCGTCACCGGGCTCGATGTTGCCGTTCTTGAAGAAGAACAGCACACCGATGAGGCCGGGGAAGACCGCAGACAACACATAAGACCAGGTCTTCGCGTTCGGAGCGTTGACTCCCATGACCTCTGCTGCGTCTTCATCTTCCCGTATCGCCAGCAACCCCAGTCCAAACTTGGAGCGCTTGACCACGTACGAGACCACGATGACGATCACGGTGATGGCCGCAACGGCCCAATAGACGGTCCACAGTGCGGTCGCCGCGCCCCCGTATTCCTTGTAGACCGAGAACTTCAGATCCATCCCGACGGGACCGCCGAAGGGTTTGAAGTTGTTGACGAGCGCCCGCATGGCCTCGTTCACTCCAATCGTGGCCAGAGCGAAATACGCACCTCGTAAATGGAGGATCGACTTGCCGAGTCCGAGGGCGAGCAGGCCGGCAGCCACTCCGCCGGCGAGCACCGAGAGCCACAGGCTCCAGCCCAGCTGGCTGACCGTGTAGAAGCCGACGTAACCGCCCACGCCGAAGAACACGATATGACCGAACGACACATAGCCGGTGTAGCCGAGCAGGATGTTGAGACTCGAGGCGAGAGCGATTGCCATGAGGATCGTGGACATGGATTCTCGCGTGCTCGCCTTTCCGGACACGGCCGGTATGAGGGCGAGAACGACCACGATGGCGACCGTGAGAAGGAGTCCTGGGACCCGCTTCATGACTTCTTCTTCCCGAACAGGCCTTGCGGCATGACGAGCAGGATCATGATGAAGAGAACGAACTCGAGTACCGGAACCCACGTCGTTTTCATGAACACGGGGACGATGCCCTCGATGAGACCGAGGATCAAGCCCCCAACCAGGGCGCCGAGAGGATTGCCGAGCCCTCCGAGCACGACGATCACGAAGCTCTTCAACTCGTAGATCCCACCCCCCAGGATGTTGATCGGCAGGATCGTCGAAATGAGCCCTCCCGCAATCATGGCGAGCATCGTGCCGATGCCGAACGTGAGCGCCAGGATTCGGGTCGAAGGGATGCCCATCAACTCGGCTGCCTGCCGGTTGTTGGCGACCGCCCTGATGTACTTGCCGTGGCGCGTGCGATACATGAACCAGTAGAGGAGGAATGTCACCAGGATCGCCACGGCCGCTGCCGAGAGGCTGGTGCCGGTCACTGTGATGGGTCCGGCGCTCACACTTCCGAGCGTGTACTCGACGTTGTAGGACGTCGTCGACAGAATCGCCGTCCCAATTCCGATGATCATCATGTTGACCGAGAACGTCGACAGGAGGCTCGACAGTGGTGGCGCGTCGATCACCCGGTGAACGGCGACGAAATAGACGAGGAATCCGAACGCCAGGCCGACGGCGGCGACGATGATCAAGGCAAGGAACGGATTCAGTCCCAAGAATGTGAAGAGCTCATAGACGCCGAACATCCCGATCGCGATCAGCGGTCCATGAGCCAAGTTGATGACGTCCATCACCCCCCAGATCAGCGTGAGACCCATCGCGGCTATGCCGTAGACGAATCCCATCAGCAGACCGTCGAACGATGACGCGACGAGCATGTCCAGGCTCATGGGAGCCCCTTGGGCTGCAGCCCTCCCGTGGTGCTACGACCACGGGAGGGGAATCGATATACCGTCACCGTGCGAGCGGGTAGACGGCGTCTGCAGTTGCACCGGCTTTCGGCCAGACGATCTGCTTCACGAGTTGGTCACCCGACTTCTGCCACTGGACGACGACCATGTCGTGGGCGATCTGGAGGCCGTGGAAGTCGGCGGTCGTGTCGAACCTGAGTGGACCGAAGAAGGTCACCAGGTTCGTGGCGTCGAGCGCAGCCTTGATTGCATCGTTGTCGAGCGAGTCCGCCTTCTGGATCGCGTACTGGAGCAGAAGGCCTGCGGCGTAACCACCGGCGGAGTGATACGAGGGTTCCTCGCCGTACGCAGCCTTGTATTCGGAAACGAAGTCGCTGCTGGAGAGGCCGATCCAGTCTGCACCTGCCGCCGCGGCGGACGCTTCCGTGAACTTGACGGCCGGTTCCCACTGGCTCGGGCCGGCGATGCCGAGGGCGGCGTCGCCGAGCTCGGCGAACGTCGGCTCAGGTGGCGCAACCAGCAGAGACACGAACTTCACGGGGACGTTCTTCTCATAGAGCTGGCGGGCGAATGCACTGCCGTCTTGGAAGTGGCCTCCGCCAAGAATCGCGTCTGGCACCGCCGCCTGGATCTTGTTGATGAACGGATTGAAGTCGGTCGTCTCGGGGTCATAGCCCTCGAACAGGACGACATCGAAACCGTTGTCCTCGGCGTACTTCTTTGCGGCCTTGACGACACCTGTCGAGAACTTCGAGTTCTCGTAGACGAAAGCGATCTTCTTGGCGCTCGGATCGAGGCTCGTCAGCAGGTCGACGGAGCTGGTCAGATAACGACTGGACGGGGTGTACACCTGGTAGACCGAGGTGTAGCCCTGTGTGTACACGGAGTCGGATGCAGCTCCTGTGGTGATCATGACCTTGCCGTACTGCTCGGCGATGACGGCGGAGGCCGCCGTCAGGCCACTCGAATACGGGGAGATGAGGAAGTCTGCATCGTCGTCGGTCGCGAGCTTCGTGTACAGCTCCTGGACACGATCCTTGTTGGACTCATCGTCGTAGGTCACCGCCTTGAACGTGATGACGGTGCCGTCGCCGAGTGTGATGCCGCCGGCGTTGTTCACATCGTCCATCCACAGCTGAAGACCGTCGACCTGGCGGGTCGAAGACGTGTTGAACTTGCCTGTCACCGAGGCCGTGAATCCAATCGTGACGACTTTGGGGGCAGGTGCTCCGGGCGCCGCGGTCGTTCCGGGTGCCGCCGTTGTTCCGGGTGCCGCGGTCGTTCCGGGTGCCGCGGTCGTTCCGGGTGCCGCGGTCGTCGTCGTACCGCCGGACGCGCAAGCGCCAAGCACGAGTGCCAGCACCAATACCAGTGCCGACCAGAGATGAGTGCGTTTCACTATGAATCCCTCCGGGATCGAGTTCGACGAAGGCGACCCGGCGTTGCCGGGTCGTGGGTCGAGTTGGGTTGGGAGATCGGATGTGGAGTGGGTGACCAGTTTGCATCGCCTCGAGTGGCCATGGCAAATTCACCTTCGGTCATGCTGACACACCTCCATATCCGCCCACGGGATCCTAGCATCGGCGTATCTCTCGTGACCTGGTGGGATCGATGTGCATGCGAGCCGTACCTCGCACCGACACTCTTGGCCGGACGCGTTACTCGGGCTCGAAACGCGTCCCGCTGGCGGAGGGCGGTTCGCTCGCGAGGAACTCACGGAGCGCCGGAAAGCGGTTGGCCAGTTGCTTCAGCCAGTCGGTGTAGACGATCAACAGCGTCAGGATCATGATCGGGAACGGCAGGCTCGGGAGGATCTGGGAGACGGTGGGGAACACCGGCTGTAGCTGGATTGCGACGATCTGCAGGGCCCCGAAGAGGTAGGCTCCGAGCGCCGCTCTGTACGGATGCCACCCTCCGAAGATCACGATGGCGAGGGCGATCCATCCGAAGTTGAGCGTGTGCTGGAACGACCAGCCCAGTTTCACGTCCAGAGAGAAGGCGGCACCCGCGACGCCGACGAGGGCGCCGCCGACCGCCGTGTACAGGTAGCGGAGGCGGTTGACCGGGATACCCCTGGAATGTGCGCCTTCGGGGCGCTCGCCGACCGCTTGGAGCTTGAGCCCGGGCCGCGTCCGGAAGACGAACCAGTAGGCGACGAAGATGAGCACGATACTGGAATAGACCATGAGATCCTGTTGGAAGAAGACAGGTCCGATGAAGGGGATCGAGGCAAGCCCCGGGATGGGCAGATGTGGCACACCGGCCAGAGGCTGGTGGACGTACGGATTGCCGAGGAACGTGGAGAGGTCTCGCGTCAAGGCAAACATCACGAAACCGACGGCCACCTGGTTCAGGGTCAGCGTGATGCTGGCGTAGGCGATCACCAATGCCACGAGAATCCCGACGACGGCGGCAGCGGCGAAGCCCAGTGTCGTGCTGCCGGTGGTGAAGGCGACGGCGAAGCCGGCCATTGCCGAGAGCATGATGCTTCCGTCGAGGGAGAGGTTGACGACTCCTGCCTTCTCGGTGATGGTCTCGCCGACGACGGCGAAGACCAGTGGAGCCGATGCCGCGACGATCGATGCAAAGACGGCTTCCATCAGTGTTCCCCTGCCGGCGATGTTGAGGCCGCGGAGCCGATTCGCTTTCCGCGCCGGACCTGGAGGCCCTGCGCCAGCATGGCGAAGAGCACGAGGATGCCCTGAAGCACACCACCAAGCGACGAGTCCAGGTTCAGCCGGAGCTGCAACTGCGTGCTGCCAACGGAGATCATGGCAAAGAAGAAGGCGACGGGAGGCACCCAGAGCGCGCTGAGACTCACGAGAAGGGCGACGAGGATGCCGAGGTAGCCGTAGCCGCCCGATACGGCCGGCACGAGTTTGTGGAAGAAGCCCGTGACCTGGACCGTTCCTGCGAGTCCTGCAAGTCCGCCACCGATGGCGAACGCCGACAGCATGTAACGGTTGGTTGGGATGCCGAGCAGATAGGCGCTCTTCGGATTCCGGCCGACCGCCTTGATCCGAAGTCCGTAACGTGTCCCTCGCAAGAGGAGGTAGACGGCCACGACGGCCAGAACGGCAACACCGACGCCGACGAGCGACAGGCGTGATCCTGCGACAGTCGGCAGCCAGGCGCGTTCCGGGAACGGGTTCGTGCCGCTCGTCGAGGCGATACCGGCGCGTTTCCAGGGACCGATGATCAGGTAGGTGGCCAGTGCTTGTCCGACGAAGGTGAGTCCCAGCCCTCCGAAGATCTCGTTGACTCGTCCGTACACCTTGAGTGCACCCGCGAAGAGGGCCCAGATCATCCCTCCAAGCGCTCCGGCGACCATGGTGAGAACGATGAGCACCCAGACCGGCCCGTCGACCGTACGAGCCACATAGCTTGCAGCGATGGCTCCGGCGATCACCTGCCCTTCCACACCGATATTCCAGAGCCCCGCGGTGTAGGTGACGACGAGACCGGCAGACGTGAGCACGAGGGGGATCCAGGCCATGAGGGTGTCGGAGAGCTTCCGAGTGCTTCCGACGGACCCTTTCGCGAGAAGGTTGAAAGCCTCCAACGGTGGAGCGTTGACGAGCAGCATCAGGCCGGCCGCAACGAGAAGGGCGGCAACGATCGCAAAGACCGCCGAACCGAACCTGCGTGACCAGTTCATGCGGTGATCTTTCGTACGCCGCCGATCAGATAGCCGAGCTGCTCGACCGTGGCGCCGGCGGTGTCGATGACATCGAGGATCTCTCCCGAGAAGAACACGGCGATCCGGTCCGAGTACTCGAGAAGCTCGTCCAGGTCCGAGGATGCGAACACGATTGCGGTTCCGTCATCCCTTCGCTCGAGGAGTTGTCTCCACACCCAGTTGGCGGACTCGATGTCGAGCCCACGAGTGGGATGCTGCATGAGCAGGACGCGAAGCTCGTCCGGGGTCATGGCAAGGAGGAGTCGCTGCTGGTTTCCGCCGGAGAGCTCTTCGGCTGTGCTGTCGGGACGTCCCTTGATGAAGTGCTCCTCGATGAGCACTGCCGCGCGACGCTCGGCGGCTGCCCAGTCGATGAAGAAGCTGGTCTCCCCTCCGGCGAGCACGAAATGCTCGGTCAAGGTGACACCGGCCAGCAGTCCCTCCTCGAGGCGGCCCGCAGGGAGGTAATGCACGCCCGCCTCCAGGAAGTCGCGGTAGCCGCGATGGGACATGTCCTGGTCACCGATGAGCAGCGAGCCGGTCTCAGGTTTCAGCAGTCCCGCCGCAGCGCGCAGGAAGGTCCGCTGGCCGCTGCCGACGAGGCCGGCCAGGCCGACGACTTCGGACGAGCGCACGGTCAGCGAGAGGTGCTCCATGGTGAGAAGGTCGTCGCGCAGGGTCACATCGCGTACGGTGAGCGCAGGTGGCCCGAGTTCGACGTCCTTGCGTTGCACGGTGACGACGACTTCCCCGAACATCATCTCGACCAGTTGGTCCGTCGGGCAGGGGAGATCCGCGGCGCCGACGACTCTTCCGGCTCGAAGGACGGTCACCTTGCTGCAGAGCTGTTGGACCTCTTCGAGCTTGTGCGAGACGAAGATGACGATCATGCCCTCCGCTGCGAGGGCTTTCAACGTGGCGAACAGCTTCTCGCGTTGCGTTTCCGAGATGCCGGTCGTCGGTTCATCGAGGATGAGCACTCGAGCCCCCAGCCACAGCAGGCGGGCGATTTCGAGCTGTTGACGCTCACCGATCGTCAGTTCTCGGGCGGCAGCATCGGGATTGAGGTCGAAGCCGAACCGTCCGCACACCTCCAGCAGATCCCTGCGGGCTTTCTTGCGGTCCACCTGCAGGTGCCCCGGACTTCCGATGAGGAAGTTGTCGACAACCGAGAGTGGAAGGAACACGAGGGGATCCTGATGCAGCATGCCGATCCCGTGACGGAGCGCATCGTCGGGTGAGGTCAGCTCCAGCCGTTCTCCATCGAGAATGACGTTGCCGGAGTCGGCCAGGTAGAAGCCGGACAGGATCTTCATGAGCGTCGACTTGCCGGCGCCGTTTTCCCCGAGGAGCCCGTGAAGCTCGCCCGCCTCGACCTCCAGTGTCACTCCGTCGTTGGCGCGCACCGGGCCGAAGTACTTGTGGATGTCCAGCAGCCGCAGGCTCATATGGCAGCCACCATAGTGTTCCGGCAGGCGGTGTTCATGGTGTCTGTGTCGAGTCGGGAGCGTTGCTCGCCGAGTTCTCCATCCCCGACGCATTCGGGGCTTCGAGCCGACGGCTCGAGACCGGCAACTGTCAATCGGCAATTGGCACGGCCGCCGCATTCGCCCCGCGGTCTTGCATCGACGCTACTCGCGCCACGAAATACGAAGTACGAAACTCAAAGTGAGAAATACGTGAAGGAACCGAGCCCGTACCTCGCGCCCGAGTGCCGGCCGAGGAGGGGGACGGTGCGAACACCGTCCCCCTCGCATCCGTGCGCCTGTCTAGCTGGACGTGCTGGCGCCCTTCATGCCTTCGAGCAGTTGGGGCATGTACCAGATCTGTGAATCCGTTGCGGTCTCTCCGTCCGCGAGGAACGGAGTGCCGTCCTGGAAGTTCAGCGGTCCGCTCCACAGATTGATCGAACCATCTGCCAGTCCGGCGATGAACGTGTCGAGCTGAGCTTTGTTCTCGGCAGAAAGACCCGGGCCCTCGGCAAAACCGATCGCGCTGGTGTCCGGGTTGTTGATGTTGTTCCAGTCCGGTCCGTTCCACTGCCACTCGGCCTTGAACGTACCGTTCTGCACGGACTGGGCCACCTGCAGGTACGCAGGTCCCCAGTTGAAGTATGGGACACCGAGACAGATGTCCGGTTTCTGTTCACAGGCACCCTCGAAGTCGTAGGGTACTGCCCACACCGTTTCACCGGAGTCGGCCCGTTGGCCTGCAACGACGAGTGCTTCGGAGGTGTCGATTCCGGAGATGACCACATCGGCCCCACCATCGAAGAAACTGTTCGTGACGACAGTCGGATCTGCGGTCACACCAGGGATGTTGAACCAGAATCCGATCCAGGAGACTTCATACTTCAAGTCGGAGGCGGCTTTGCCTCGGTAGTTTTCCCAGCAGTACTTGGCGCCCAGGTAGGCGGAGTCGGTGAGCCGGCGGGTCTCGTCATTCGCCAGTGGACCGAGATACGCGATGGATCCCGTCTGGGTCGTGAGCCCGGCGGCGCAACCACCGATCATCTTGCCGTAGATCATCCGGCCCATGATGTTGCCGAGGTTGTCGATGCCGGCAAAGGCCTTTCCGTCTTTCCAGGCACTGTCGCCGGACGTCCAGATCATCGGGACGTCGGGATGCGCCTTGGCTGCGGCTTCGATGCCGTCCTTCATGTCGTCCGAAGTGGCGAAGATCAACTTGGCGCCCTGTTCGATCATGTCATCAACGACCTGTTCGACGCTCGTGCCCGGTCGATCGGCAGGGTTCACCTTGTCGAGGGTGATCATCTTCGCGCCGAGTTTCTTCTCGACATACTGGCCACCTTCGTAGTTGGCCTGACTCCACCCACGATCGTTTTGCGGTCCCACCAGGATCATGCCGAACACCAGCGGCTCGGCGGGTGGCGCGGTGGTGGTCGTGTTGCCGCTGGTGCTGGTGGTCGTCCCCGGTGCCGCGGTGGTCGGTGCCGTCGTGGTCCCCGGTGCCGCAGTGGTGGTCGTCGTGCCGCTGGCACAGGCGGCGAGGACAAGTGTGAATACGACTGCCACCAGCAACAGCGGTGACAGGCCTTTACTCGGTCTCATAGGTTCCTCCGTCCAGTTTGCACCGGCCCTGATGGACCGGGCTCCAACATCCATGCTATCGAGGTTTTGGCGGGAGACTCCGTTCTCGTGACGCTTGGTCCGGACTATCCCCACGAAACGTCACGAGAACGTATCTTCGGGCATCTTTACCAGCACCGCCGATCCTTTCACCGTTCTCTTGTCCCCCGCGTAGAAGTCGGTGGTGACGACGACCTTGCGGTCCTTGACCTCGACGGCATGTCCGATGAGACGCACGGGTCCCATCGGGGTCGGTGCGAGGAAGTCGACTTCGAGATGGGCGGTGACGAAGCGGGGAGCCTGTTCACTTCCGATTTCCACGCCTGCCTTCCGCATGGTGTAGATCGCTGCCGATCCGGTGGAGTGGCAATCGATCAGGCTGGCGATGAGGCCACCATATACGTAGCCCGGGACGGCGGTGTGGTAAGGCTTTGGGGTGAATTCGGTGACGGTCTCATCGCCCTCGAGCACGGTCTTGATCTGGTGTCCGACCTCATTGAGGCTGCCACATCCGTAGCAGTGGGCCACGTCGTCGGGGTAGGTATCTTGGATCGCGATCTTCATGACGAAAACCATAGCGATCGGCGATCAGATTCCCGTCACGCATTGCCGGCAGGACCCTGGCCGGTTTCTGTTTCCACGGTCTTGTGCCACGTGGGGCTGCAGTACCGAGCACCGCATACGAAGCACGCCGAGCGAGGCGAGCTCAGGGGCTCCACCAGTTACCTCCGAGGACCAGCAGGCTGATCAAGGCAACCGAGTCTTCGTAGTACCCCTCGTGGCGGGCGCGGATCGCCGAGTACAGGGCGTCGATCCATGGTTGCTGATCCGTGTTGACCATGGCGGCGACGGCCAGAGGGCCGCCGAACAGAACGCTGAAGCCGGCGTCTGCGTCGAGGGGGCGCCCGTCGAGCTCATATCCCGAGTTGAGGGACAAGGGGTCGCCGTCGGCGATGGCGCTCGCCCAATGGGAGAGCTTCAGCATTCTGTTCCTCCAGAACGGATCGTCCGAGGTCAGCGCATGTGTGCCGACCCACAACGGGTAACGCGCAGCAGTGTTCCCGAAGGCTCCGTCTGCGGGACCCATGAGGTACCCCGCAGGTGCTGGTCGGGGAGCTCCGTTGCGGCCCGCGACGGCGAACCCGGGCATCAGCCCCGTCAGGCGTGACCACTTCGCCTCCAAGGCTGCGATCTCTCCCTTGGAGGCTTTGGCAGTCTTGTCCCACAAGCTGTCGGAGGTGAATCTTCCGAAGGCCGCGAAGTGATCCGGCATGATGTCCGAGATGCGCACCGTCTGCTCGTTGTAGACCGCCCCCGTGGGGTCGACCCAGTCGCCGAGCAGCGGAAGATGGCTGGTGGGCCCGATGGTCGACTTCTCGATCGCTCTGATCAGGACTCTTGCCTCGACCTTGTAGTCGACCGCACCATCCGAACCCCACTGTCGGTCGGCCAGAAGGAGGGCGTAGGCGATACTCACGTCGCCACCGAAAACGCTGCCTGACATGCCTCGATCGGGAACCTGCATCGCCTTCATGAGATGTTTGTCGATGTCGGAGGGATGTTCCCTCGCGTAGCTCCACAGGGCATCGAAGAGTTGCTGCGCCTCGAGGTCGTAGCCGCCCATCAGCGCGACGATCATCATTGCATATCCCTGGCCTTCCGAGACGGTCGCCCCCGAGCGCCGCTCCCCGCCCTTCGGGTGTGCCTGTCCCGAGTCGAGACCGACGAGATAGTGCTCCTTCCAGAAGTCGTAGAAGCGCCGCGTGTCGGCATCGATGCTCGTTGCCGAAGGGGCGATGTGCGACGCGGGGTAGTCGACGTGTTGTGGGAACGGGCGTGCAGGCACGACGAGAGCCGGTGTCTCGGCGACGGTTGTGGACGGCACCGGAGTAGTTGTTGTCGTCGTCGTCACGGTTGGTGGGGGAAGAGGGGCAGGCGCCGTGCACGCAGCCATGACCATCGTGAGAACGACGAGCAGCCTGATTCTGATCATAGGCGGCGACCCTACCAGTGGGGATATCGTTGCAGCGAGTAGCCGGACGTCTTCCGGATACGGCCGCGAGGAACGGTCCGAACACGACGATGAAGGCGGAACGTGCCATCCCGCAGAGTCCAACCGCCCGGAAGCCGCTATGATCAAGACAGCGGAACCGATCCGCGGTTTTGACCGTTGTGAGCTGTCTTCATATACTGCATCGCCGTGGTCTTGAACCCCTAACCCCTCCAATCTAGGGCCCACCGATGTGACCCGCGTCGGTGATCCATGGTCCGGAGTCGGGTACATAAGGGTCGGCGATACCGAGGATTCGGGCGCCGACTTTCGCGTGTCGAGGAGCACAATGCCGACAATCCAGCAGCTGGTCCGAGAGGGCAGGAAGCCGAAGCCGAAGAAGGAAAAGACGCCCGGTCTCGCCGGTGCGCCGCAACGACGCGGCGTGTGTACCCGCGTCTACACAATCACTCCCAAGAAGCCGAACTCGGCGTTGCGCAAGGTCGCCCGCGTGCGCCTCACGTCGGGGATCGAGGTCACCGCGTACATCCCTGGAGAGGGTCACAACCTTCAGGAGCACTCGATCGTGCTGGTCCGAGGCGGCCGTGTGAAGGATCTCCCCGGGGTGCGCTACAAGGTCATTCGCGGCACATTGGATGCCTCCGGTGTGGCAGAACGCAAACAGGCTCGTTCCCGCTACGGAAGCAAGAAGGAGTCCTGATGCGTCGCGGACCAGCCACCAAGCGTTTCATCGAGCCGGATCCGGTGTTCCGGAACCTGCTCGTCTCCCAGGTCATCAACAAGGTGCTCCTGGACGGGAAGAAGAATGTCGCCCGCTCCGTGGTGTACGGAGCACTCGAGATCGTCGAACGCCGGGCCGGGCAGGATCCGGTCACGGTGCTCAAGCGGGCGGTCGACAACATTCGGCCGCAAGTCGAGGTCCGTTCCCGTCGAGTGGGAGGGTCCTCGTATCAGGTACCGGTCGAGGTCTCGCCGCGCAGGGCGAATTCGCTCGCCGTTCGATGGCTCGTCGGATTCGCTCGCAAGCGCAAAGAATCAAAGATGACGGAACGTCTCGCCAACGAGATCATGGATGCTTCCAACAACACCGGCTCCGCCGTCAAGCGTAAGGAAGACATTCACAAGATGGCCGAGTCGAACAAGGCGTTCGCCCACTACCGCTGGTAACCCGCTCCCACTGACAACCCCATAGCGACTGAGGATGAGATGAGTAACGGATCAAGGGACGCGCTGGCCGGATTGCGCCAGTACCCGCTGAGCCGGACCCGGAATATCGGGATCATGGCACATATCGACGCGGGCAAAACTACCTTGACCGAGCGCATCCTGTACTACACGGGCAAGACGTACAAGCTCGGCGAGGTCCATGAAGGCGCTGCCGTCATGGACTGGATGGAACAGGAGCAAGAGCGCGGGATCACCATCACCTCGGCCGCTACCACCGCCGGATGGCACGACCACTGGATCAATATCATCGACACGCCCGGCCACGTCGATTTCACGGTCGAAGTCGAGCGTTCCTTGCGGGTCCTCGACGGTGCCGTTGCCGTGTTCGACGCCGTTGCGGGAGTGGAACCGCAGTCCGAGACGGTGTGGCGCCAAGCCGACCGTTACAACGTTCCCCGCATCTCCTTTGTCAACAAGATGGACAGAATAGGGGCGGACTTCTTTGCGTCGGTTGCCTCGATCCGTGAGCGTCTGGAGGCGAACCCGGTCCCGATCCAGCTCCCCATAGGAGCCGAGGGCGATTTCCGGGGTGTCATCGACCTCATCGAAGAGCGGGCTCACATCTGGCAGGGCGATGACGGCAAGCGCTGGGACACCGTGGCGATTCCCGACGAGCTGGCCGAGGCTGCACGCGAATGGCGGGGAAAGATGATCGAGGCGTGCGCCGATGTCGACGATTCCCTGCTCGAAGAGTATCTCGAAGATGTCACGATCGAACCCGGCGAGATTCACACGGCGATTCGCAAAGGTACTCTCGAAGGCACGTTCACACCGGTGCTCTGCGGGTCGGCGTTTCGCAACAAGGGCGTCCAGCCGCTGCTCGACGCGATCGTGGCCTACCTTCCGAGCCCTTCGGATCTCCCGCCGATCCAAGGTTTCAAGCCGGGCGACGAGAAAACGATCGTCACTCGGCGCGCAGACGATACCGAGCCGTTTACCGCGCTCGCGTTCAAGATCATGAGCGATCCGCATGTCGGCAAACTCACGTATTTCCGTGTCTACGCAGGCACGGCACCGAAGGGCGGCCAGGTCATCAACTCGTCATCGGGTCGCAAAGAGCGCCTCGGCCGCCTACTGCGTATGCACGCCAACCATCGGGAAGACCTGGAAGCCGTTCACACCGGTGATATCGTGGCCGTGGTCGGGCTCAAGAGCACGACGACCGGGGACACGCTTTCTGCCGTCGGTTCGCCGATTCAGCTCGAGTCGATGACGTTCCCAGCCCCGGTGATCTCGGTTGCGATCGAACCGAAGACGAAGGTCGATCAAGACAGACTCGGGGATGCCCTCCGCCGATTGTCGGACGAGGATCCGACGTTTCTCGTCCGATCCGACGAGGAGACCGGTCAGACGATCATCTCCGGGATGGGCGAGCTACACCTCGAAGTGCTCGTCGATCGTCTCGTGCGCGAGTTCCGGGTCGGGGCGAACGTCGGCAGGCCGCAGGTCGCCTATCGCGAGACCATCAAGGGTGGCATCAAGAAGGTCGAGGGACGCTACGTGCGTCAGTCCGGGGGACGTGGTCAGTACGGCCATGTCGTCATCGACCTCGAACCGACGGGTCCTGGAGGCGGGTACGAGTTCGTCGACAAGATCAGGGGAGGTCGTGTGCCCCGTGAGTACATCCCGTCGGTCGATGCGGGGATCGAAGAGGCACTCGATCAGGGCATCCTCGCCGGTTACCCGCTGGTGGATGTTCGAGCGACTCTCGTCGACGGGTCTTATCACGACGTCGACTCTTCGGAGATGGCGTTTCGGATCGCAGGGTCGATCGCTTTCCAAGAAGCGGCGAAGCGGGCCGGCGTGAAGCTCCTCGAGCCGGTGATGGAGGTGGAGGTCGTCACGCCCGAGAACTACATGGGGGACGTGATCGGCGACCTGTCCTCTCGCCGGGGCAAGATCGAGAGAATGGATCAACGGGGGAATGCCCGTGTCGTCACGGCGCAGGTGCCACTCGCAGAGATGTTCGGCTACGCGACAGACCTTCGGTCTCGTACGCAAGGCCGTGCTACGTACACCATGCAGTTCCATTCGTACCAGGATGTTCCCGAAGCTATTGCCAAGGAAATCGTCGCCCGAGTTCGTGGCGAATAGAAAGAAAGGGTTTTGTGATGGCGAAGGCGAAGTTTGAGCGGACGAAGCCGCATGTGAATGTGGGGACGATGGGTCATATTGATCATGGGAAGAC
>JAADGS010000087.1 GCA_013152275.1 Actinomycetota bacterium
CCGAACCCGCTCCCGCCCCCGAACCCGCGTCCGAACCGGTCCCCGCGCCCAAACCCGCGCCCGAGCCGGTCGCAGCTCGGGTCGCTCCGGCGGCAGCGGCGGATGTGCCCACC
Source organism: Actinomycetota bacterium (assembly GCA_013152275.1). NCBI lineage: Bacteria > Bacillati > Actinomycetota > Actinomycetota bacterium. The sequence continues at coordinate 114 of JAADGS010000087.1, forward strand.
CTTCCCGGCGACGAGGTGCGCGATCTGACCCGTGTCCGGGTTCGTATCGCCGAGAACATGATCCGAGCCAAACGGACCGCCGCGCACGTGTGGACATCGGTCGAGGTCGACTATGAGTCGGTCGAACGTGTGCGCAGCCGCCACCGTGCCGGGTTCAAAGAACAGGAAGGTTTCTCGCTCACCTACCTGCCGTTCATCGCCAGGGCGACCGTCGACGCGCTCAAGGCGTTCCCTGTCGTCAACTCCTCGTTCTACCTGGAACAGAAGAAAGCCGTGTTCCACAACACGATCAATCTCGGCATCGCCGTCAACGTCGAGGGCAAGGGCCTCATCGTCACGTCGCTGAAGGATGCCGATGGGCTGCGGCTGGTCGGCCTGGCCCGCGGAATCCGAGATCTTGCCGACAAGGCGCGCTCTGGAAGACTGGAGCCCGACGACGTGGCCGGCTTCACGTTCAGCATCACCAACCCCGGTCCGTACGGGTCCTTCATGTCCGTGCCCATCCTGCCGCAGCCGAATGTCGGGATCCTGTCGACCGAGACGATCGTGAAGCGCCCGACGGTGATCACCTCGGCCGAAGGCCAGGACATGATCGCCATTCACCCGATCGGATACCTGGGGCTCACGTGGGATCACCGAGCGTTCGACGGCGTGATCGCCGTGCAGTTCCTCAACCGGATCAAGGAGAACCTGCAGAGTTGGGACTGGCAGCAGGAGTTGTCGTGAGCCACATCTTCCTTCCCCCTCAGGGGGAAGTGGCCGAGGCGAGGAACGAGGCGCGGCCGATGGGGGTGGTGCCATGGCCGGCGGAGGAGCGATACGAAATACCTGGTACTTGGCACTTCGTACTCGGTGTCAGCCATGACACCTGACACCGGTCTGCGAACCCGCTGGCTGGGGCGGCTCCCATACGCCGAGGCGTGGGACCTGCAGAAGGCCATATGGGAGGGTCGCACGACCGGCCGAACCGTCGACGACTATCTGCTGTTGCTCGAACATCCCCACGTCTACACGATCGGGCGCCACGGCGACCGGGCCAACCTGCTGGTGTCGAACGAGCGCCTCGCCCAGCTGAACGCCGAGGTGTTCGACATCGACCGGGGTGGCGACATCACCTACCACGGTCCCGGCCAGCTCGTCGGCTATCCGATCGTCGCACTGGACGACACGAAGCGGGTCTCCGCGTACGTGCACGGCCTCGAAGCCGCGCTGATGTCCACGCTCGCCGACTTCGGGATCGAATCGTGGACCGAACGTGACTTCACGGGAGTCTGGACCGCCAAAGGCAAGGTCGCCGCGATCGGCATCAGGGTCGCCCAGGGCGTCACGATGCACGGGTTCGCCGTGAATGTGAACACCGACATGTCGTACTTCGGCCACATCAACCCGTGTGGCATCACCGACCGTGCCGTCGTCTCGATGCAGGCATTGCTCGGGACCGACATCTCCCTCGAAGAAGTGGTCGAGCACCTCATCCCGCGTTTCGTCGAGGCCTTCGGGTATGCGAATAGCGAGACACAGCTCGGTGCATTCACACGGGGCCAGGGCCGTGCCCGAACCTTCGAGGTGGATCGGTTGCTCGCCTCGGGAACGTTCTCGCCGGACCGGCACGAGACCGCACCGATCACGCTCAAGGGCGGGCGCCTCCCCGGTGAGCCCGAACGCCCGGACTGGATGCGGGTGAAGGCCCACATGGGCGCCGAGTACGTCGCGCTGAAGTCGATGATGCGTGATCTGGATCTCAACACTGTCTGTGAGGACGCCGGCTGTCCGAACATCTTCGAGTGCTGGGAATCGGGGACGTCGACACTGATGATCCTCGGCGACCGATGCACCCGCGCGTGCAGTTTCTGCGATGTCGCAACCGGCAAGCCGGTCGAACTCGACCTCGACGAACCCGAACGTGCCGCAGAGGCGATCGAACGGATGGAGTTGCGCCATGCGGTGATCACGTCGGTGAACCGTGACGATCTCGAAGACGGTGGCTCGGGCATCTTCGCCCAAACCATCGAGGCCGTGCACCGGCGGGTTCCCGAATGCGACGTCGAAGTGCTGATCCCCGACTTCAAGGGCTCCAAGAAGGATCTGCAGACGGTGATGGACGCCGGACCGGCCGTTCTGAACCACAACACCGAGACGGTGCTGCGCCTCCAGAGAGACGTCCGGACCGCAGCCAACTACGGAAGGTCACTCGCCCTGCTGGCGCGGGCCAAATGGCTGAACCCGAACGGTTCGGTCAAGTCGGGACTCATCGTCGGGATGGGCGAGACGAAGGACGAGGTCCTGGGTGCGCTCGCCGACCTGAGGGCCGTCGGCGTGGACATCGTCACGATCGGCCAGTACCTGCGTCCGAGTGCGAAACATCGTCCGATCCACCGGTACGTTCATCCGGACGAGTTCGCCGAGTACATGGACTACGGCGAGAAGCTCGGGCTGGCCCATGTCGAGGCCGGACCGCTGGTGCGTTCGAGCTACCACGCCCGCGAGGCGATCGAAGCCGCGAGAGCCGGCACCCGGGTCGGCGTGTCATGATGGACTACGCAGCCAGGATCCGGGCCGCCAGGACGCTGATGGCAGATCGTGGCCTGGATGCGATGCTGCTTTCGCTCGGTGCGGATCTGCCGTATTTCACCGGATACTCGGCGATGCCGTTGGAACGGCTCACGATGTTCGTGCTTCCCGTTGCGGGGCCGGCAGCACTTGTCGTGCCCGAGCTGGAGGCGCCGCGCGTCGTCGAGAAGCCGGACGTGTTCGAGGTTCGCCCGTGGGGTGAGACCGAGAACCCGGTGCGTATGGTCGCAGACCTGGTGTCGGGCGCTCGTCGGGTCGCGATCGGTGACCAGACGTGGTCGACGTTTCTGCTGCAACTCCAGGAGCACCTCTCGCAGGCCGTTTTCGTCCAGGCATCGTCCCTCACCGCGGAACTGCGGATGCACAAGGACGCTGCGGAGATCGACCTGCTGCGCCGGGCCGGTGCCGCCGCGGACCGGGTGGCGGTCCGTCTCGCCGACGTCCGGTTCTCCGGGAAGACCGAACGGGAGCTGTCCCGGACGATCGCCGACATGCTGCTCGAAGAAGGCCACGAGAGGGTCGACTTCGCGATCGTCGGGTCGGGACCGAACGGGGCGTCGCCACATCACGAGGGGTCGGATCGGGTGATCGGCATCGGCGATGCCGTCGTGTGTGACTTCGGCGGGGTCCTCGGCGGGTACTACTCGGACACGACCAGGATGTTCGTCGTCGGCGAGGCCCCCGAAGGGTTCGCCGAGCCGTTCGCGGTGCTGCGCCGAGCGCAGGCTGCGGCCGTGGAAGCCGTTCGAACCGGTGTGACCGCCGAGTCCATCGATGCGGTCGCCCGAGGTGTCATCACCGACGGCGGGTACGGAGAGTTCTTCATCCATCGGACCGGCCACGGAATCGGCCTCGACGTGCACGAGCACCCCTACATCGTCGAAGGTAACGACACGGTGCTGGCGCCGGGGATCACGTTCTCGGTCGAACCGGGCATCTACCTGCCGGGCCGCTTCGGGATGCGTATCGAAGACATCGTCACCGTGACCGACGACGGTGTGGAGCGCCTGAACCGATCGTCGCGAGATCTCGTCACGGTGCGCTGAGCCACTCCTTTCCCGTTCTTGTGTGAGTTGCCTGCCATATACGCGCGGCGTTCTGACGCAAGAACAGGGGGGAGGCTCTAGATCCCGAGCAGCGTGCGAACGGCGCCTTCGATACCCGGTGCGGTTGCCACGAAGCCGGACAGCAACGGGTCCGGCCGATTGAACCGCACCGGTTCGCCGTCGATGCCGAACACGACACCGCCGGCGGCCGTGACGAGTGCCGCACCGGCGGCGACGTCCCATTCGTTCTTGGGCACCAGCGTCCAGGTGGCGTCGGCCAGCCCCGCGGCGACGAGGCCGAGCTTGTAGGCGACCGACCCGAGGTTGCGCACCGAGACCGGGGTTGCGTAGAACCGCTCCCAGTCGCCCCGTTTCGTCTCGCTGCGCGAAGCCAGCACCAGCGCCCCGCGCACGTCGGTGACCGGAGAGATACATGCCGGTTCTCCGTTGAGGGTCACACCCTCACCGACGGCGCCGAGGATCAGCCGGTCACTTGTCGGTGCATAGATTCCACCGGCGACCGGGACGCCATCTTCGACGAGGCCGATCGAGACGCACCACTCCGGGATGCCGGCGATGAACTCCCTCGTCCCGTCGACAGGATCGACGACCCAGACCCGTCGACAGGCCAGGCGCGACGGGTCGTCTGCGGTCTCTTCGGACAGCCAGCCGTCATCCTGCTCGGGGAGGATGCCTGCGAGCACTTCGTTGACGGCGAGATCCGCTGCGGTGACCGGGTCACCACCTTCTTTGAGGACAGACTCGATCGCTCCGGCAGTGAACGCGTCGAGGGTCTCCCCGGCGCGGCGCAACGCCGTCTCGATACGGGCAAGGTCGTGCCTCATAGAGGCCAGAGGATAGGGATCCCGACGAGCAGCATCGCCACGACGACGACGGTGAGTGGCACACCCAGGCGCAGATAGTCGCTGAACCGGTATCCGCCCGGCCCGTACACCATCAGGTTCGTCTGATACCCGATCGGGGTGAGGAACGGTGTCGCGGCGGCGACGGCGACACCGAGGGCGAACGCCCGGGGGTTCAACCCGAGTCCTGTGGCGGTGGCCAGCGCCACAGGGAGGATCAACAGGGCGGCGGCGTTGTTCGTCACGAGCTCCTTGAGGATCACGGTCGCAATGATGACGCCGGCGAGTGCACCGACCGGCCCGAGCCCGCCGAACGTGCCAATCATCCAGGTTGCGGCGGTGTCGGCCAGCCCGGACGTCTGCATCCCCGCGGCGATACCGAACGCGGCGGCGATCGTGATGATGACATCCAGGTCGACGGCGGTGCGCGCCTCGGCCGTGGTGACGATCCGTAGCGCCACCAGAGCCGCGGCCCCGAGCAACGCCGCGGTGACGAGTGGTACGAGGCCGGTGGCCGCCGCGGCGACCATCGCTGCGACGATCAGGCCGGTGAGCGGAGCCCGGCGCCCGGCGACGGGCGGGGCGGCGTCCAGCCGTGCGATCAACGCGAAGTCCGGACGTTCCCGCCACCGGCGGCCCCAGTCGTGGTCGGCGACGACCAGCAGCGTGTCACCGGGTCGCAGCACGACGTCGCCGAGTTTCGCATCGATGCGTTGTCCTGCCCGGTGGATCGCCGTGACGACCGCCTGGTAGCGGCCCCGGAACTCGGCCGACCGCAACGTCGTGCCGACGAGCGGCGACGACGTGCCGATGACGGCCTCGTAGTGGGCGACGTCGGTTGCGTCGAGTCGAGTCATCTGATGATGCTCCGTGGATGCCAACCCCGGGACGGCAATCAGGTCGACGACCTGATCGACCCTGCCGACGAACCGGAGTACATCACCGGTGTGCAGCATCGTGTCGCGTCCGACCGGTGTGACCAGCTTGCCGGCCCGCTCGAGCTGGGCGAGGAACACGCCGCGCAGATGCCGTAGGCCGGCTGCCTCGACGGTGAGACCGTCGAGGTCGGCGAGCACCTGCATCGTGATGTTGAACTGGCGGAACTCCTCGTCGTCGGCGGCGGCGGGGGACCGCCGGTCCGGCAGCAGCTTCGGAGCGAGGAGGACGATCAGGGCGATCCCGACGACGGCCACAGGCAGGCCGATCTTGGTGATCTCGAAGAAGCCGAGCGGAGCGTACCCGTCGGCTTCGAGCAGGCCGGAGACGACGATGTTGGTGGCGGTGCCCATCAAGGTGACGACCCCACCGAGGATCGCGGCGAACGACAATGGCATCAGGTACCTCGACGGTGACTGGCCGCGTCCTTCCGCCCACCGTTCGATCTGGGGGGCGAGCATCGCAACGATCGGCGTGTTGTTCAGGATCGACGACGCCGCGGTTGTGGGCACGGTGAGCCGGGCGAGGGCGGCGCTCGGACGGTCGCCGTCGCCAAGGACGGTGCGGACGAGCGGTGCCAACACACCGGTCTTGGCGACTGCGGCGGCGACGATGTAGAGGGCGGCGATCGTTGCGGGGGCGGGGTTGGCGAACCCGGAGAGCGCCTCGGCCGGGCTGACGATCCCTGCGGTGAGCAGCGCCACCGTGCCGGAGCCGATCGCCGCGGCAGGAGGCAGCATGTCGCGCACCAACACCACGACGACGGCGACGACGATTCCGAGGGTGAACCACGCCTGCCAGTTCATTCAGCCGGCTCCGCGGGTGTCACTCGGACCCCCTGCGTCCCTGGCCAAAGCCCCCAAGACCCCCTCTGTCCCTGGCAAGAGGTTCGAGGGCGCCTCCCCGACGTCGGCCCTGGAGGGGCCTCCCGGGGGAGGAAACGGGGGGCTCACCGGTCCCCGTTGACATCCACATAGCCGAGCTTCTCCAGCTCGATGATGATCTGGTTTGCAGCCTCCTCAGGGCTCATCGTGCTGGTGTCGATCACCACGTCGGCATTCTGCGGCTCCTCATACGGATCCGAGATGCCGGTGAACTCCTTGATGATCCCGGCTCGGGCCTTGGCGTACAGGCCCTTGCGGTCACGCTGCTCGCACACCTCGAGCGGTGTGCTGAGGTAAACGAGCACGTACCCACCGTACGCGGAGATGGCCGCGCGGTTCTCTTGACGGATCTCCTCGTACGGGGCGATCGGCGCGCAGATCGCGATGCCGCGATGCTTGGTGATCTCCGATGCGACGAACCCGATCCGGCGGATGTTGATGTCGCGATGCTCCTTGGAGAAGCCGAGTTCCGACGACAGGTTCTTTCGCACGATGTCGCCATCGAGCAGTGTGATGGGACGGCCACCGATCTCGGACAGCTTCACCAGCAACGCGTTTGCGACCGTCGACTTGCCGGATCCCGACAGGCCCGTGAAGAACACGGTGAAACCCTGTTTGGAGCGTGGCGGGTGGGTACGGCGCAGCTCGGTCACAACTTCCGGATAGGTGAACCATTCGGGGATCTCGCGACCCTCGGCGAGGCGTTCACGAAGCTCGGTTCCGGAGATGCTGAGTGTGCGGGCGCCCTCGGGGACCTCGTCGATCGGCAGATAGGTGTCCTGGTCTTCGAGGTACACCATCAGTTTGAACGGCACCATCGCGACGCCAAGCTCCGCCTCGTGCTCTCTGAGGAGATCCTGGGCGTCGTACGGTCCGTAGAACGGAGTTCCCGACGAGTCCGAACCCGGGCCGGCGTGATCCCGACCGACGATGAAATGGGTCACGCCGTAGTTCTTGCGGATGATGGCGTGCCACAGTGCCTCGCGAGGTCCACCCATCCGCATCGCCAACGGCAACAGGGACAGCATCGCCGTCTGGCGGGGGTAGCGGTTGAGCACCGCCTGATAGGCACGCACCCGTGTGTAGTGGTCGACGTCACCGGGCTTGGTCATGCCGACGACGGGGTGGATCAGCAGGTTCGCCCCGACTTCCGTCGCTGCACGGCGAGTCAGCTCGACGTGGGCGCGATGCATCGGGTTGCGTGTCTGAAACGCCACGACCGTGCGCCAGCCCAACTTGGCGAACCGGGTCCGCACCTCGGCGGGGGTCAGTCGAAGCTGACGGAAGTCGTAGTGGACCGGTCGCTGCACACCCTCGAGCGTCCCGCCCACGTAGACCGGGTTGGCGGCATCGAACAGGTAGCCGACGGCCGGATGCTCCGGATTGGCCGTGCCGAAGACCGCCTCCGCTTCACGGTGCTTGTCGGGTGTCCACACATCCGAGACCGTGAGTGCGGCGAGCATGACGCCTTCGGAATCCCGAAGGGCGATCTTTCCACCGGTCTCGAGGCCCTCTGCGAAGGATTCGGTGACATCCAGGGTGATCGGTATCGGCCACAGGGTCCCGTCTGCGAGCCGCATCGTTTCCAGAACCGGTTCGTAGTCGTCGCGGGCCATGAATCCCCGCAGCGGTGAGAACCCTCCGGTCAGCAACAGTTCGAGGTCGTGAACCTGGCGATCGGTCAGATCCCATGACGGCCAGTCACGGGACGCCTCTTTGAGTTCGGCAGCTCGGGCCTCGTCGACGAGCAGGTCGACGAGTTCGCCGCCGTGCGGTTTGATCAGATGGTCGGTCATGCGCGCTTCCTGTGGTATGTCGGTGGTGGGAGTGTAGGTGAATCCGGCCTTCGTGAGGCATCGTTATGGGCGGAGTGCTTGGCCCGGACGTCGCTACCCTTGCCGCCAACGGATCAGGAGTATTCATGACCACCGAGCAACTTGCCGTCGACACGATCAAAGGCCTCGCCATCGACGCCATCCAGAAGGCCAACTCGGGTCATCCCGGGGCCCCGATGGGCATGGCCGACATCGCCACGGTGCTCTGGACCAAGTTCCTGAACGTCGATCCCGACGATCCGATGTGGCCGGATCGCGACCGGTTCGTGCTCTCCAACGGCCACGCATCGATGCTGCTCTACTCATTGCTGCATCTCAGTGGTTTCCCGGTCACGATGGAGGATCTGCGACAGTTCCGCCAGTGGGGGTCCCACACGGCGGGGCATCCCGAGATCAGTCACGCGAGAGGGATCGAGATGACCACCGGTCCACTCGGTCAGGGATTCGCCACCGCGGTCGGCATGGCGATCGCCGAGGAGCACCTGCGGGCGGTCTTCGGCCCCGAGCTCGTGAACCATCGCACCTGGGGGTTCGTCTCGGACGGTGACCTCATGGAAGGCATCTCCTCGGAGGCGGCGTCGCTCGCCGGCCATCTGGGACTCGGCAGGCTCATCTACTACTACGACAACAATCACATCACCATCGACGGGAACACGTCGATCACCTTCACCGAGGACATTCCCGCCCGGTTCGCCGCCGTGGGATGGCACACGGTCTCCGTGGACGGTCATGACCGGGTCGCGATCGAGGAAGCGACCCGTGAGGCACTCGTCGTCGCCGATCGGCCCTCGTTGATCATCGCCCGCACGCATATCGGCAACGGTGCGCCCACCAAGCACGACACACCGGGAGTGCACGGATCGCCGCTGGGCGAGGAGGAGCTTCGTGCAACCAAGGAGCTGATGGGGTTCCCGCCCGACGAGCCGTTCTACGTGCCGGACGGTGTGTACGAGTTCTTCTCCAAGGCGATGGACCGGGGCCGTGCCGTGCACAAGGCGTGGGAAGAGCGGTTCGAGAGTATCGATGCCGTGACGAGTGGACGCTGGGCGGGCTACTTCGGTGGCGCGCCGGTTCGGTTGGAGGCACCCGAGTTCGAAGGCAAGATCGCCACCCGGGCCGCCGCGGGCACGGTGTTCGACCAGATCGCCGAGAAGGTTCCCGGTTTCATCGGCGGCGCCGCCGACCTGGTCGCATCGACCAAGACCGAGATCTCGTTTTCCGGAAGCTTCTCGAAGGAGGATCGGGCGGGTCGCAACATCCACTTCGGGATTCGTGAGCATGCGATGGGCGCGATCACCAACGGGCTGGCCGTACACGGCGGTCTGCGGCCGTACGGGGCGACGTTCTTCGTGTTCAGCGACTATATGCGACCGGCGGTGCGCCTTGCCGCGCTCATGGAAGCCGGGAGCATCTTCATCTGGACGCACGACTCGGTGTTCCTCGGTGAGGATGGGCCGACCCACCAGCCGATCGAGCACCTCGCGTCGCTGCGGGCCATGCCCAACCTGTGGGTGCTGCGCCCCGCGGACGCGACCGAGACGGTCGAGGCGTTGGAGCTGGCCGTCAACCGGACCGACGGGCCGACCGCACTGGTGCTGACACGGCAGGGGCTCCCTGTGCTGGAGCGGCCCGCCGGAGGCGTCGCCCGCGGCGGGTATGTGCTGCGCGACGGCGAGGACGTGGTCCTGGTCGCGACCGGATCGGAAGTCCATGTGGCGTTGGGAGCCGCCGAGATGCTGGCCGGCGAGGGCGTGTCGGCTCGAGTCGTGTCGCTGCCGTCGTGGGAGGCGTTCTTCGCCCAGGATGACGCGTACCGGACATCGGTGCTCGGCGACGGTGTGCCGATCGTCTCGATCGAGGCCGCCTCGACGTTCGGCTGGGAGCGGATCACCGGTTCGGGCGGTCTCCGAATTGGCATCGACCACTTCGGCGCGTCGGCGCCGGCTTCCGTCATCGCCGAGAAATGGGGCTTCACGGCCGAGGCTGTCGCTTCACGAGTGCGGGAGTGGTTGGGGTAGGGATCCAGGTCCCCGGCCTCGCCCTGTGCGGCCCGGTCGGGTGCGACGACTACGTTCTCGACGGGCAGGGATCACCCTCAGTGAGTGTGCTCGCGCGCTTGGCACTCGCCCTGCGCATCTGCCGGTGACACCGGGAAGCTGCCATGTCGCAGCGTCCTCTTTCCTCGAATATGCAGGGAGTGTCGAGAGCAACGGCAGTCGGCCGCCGCCCGGTGCCGACGAGCCGAAATCGGAGCCGCGAACAGTGCACAAATATGTGTATGCTCAATGTCATGCACCGTGCCGACATGGGCGGCTGAGCCGGAGGGATAGTTATGGGTACAACCTCAAAGCGAGGGTACATTGTCTTGCTCGTAGTGGCCACATTGGTATTCGGGGTGCTCGCCCCGATGGCAGGTGCCCTCTCGCCTTCGACGACGCGGTTGGCGGGTACGGACCGCTACGGCACTGCGGTCGCGATCTCGCAGGCCGCCTTCCCGACCGGCGCCTCCAACGTGTTCATCGCCAATGGGAGCGGGTTCCCCGACGCGCTCGCGGGTGGTGTCGCCGCCGCGAACGCCAACGGTCCGATTCTGCTCGTGCAGCAAAACTCGATTCCGGCAGTCACCGCCACAGAACTGACCCGACTGGGACCCACCGAGATCACGATTCTCGGCGGTACCGCAACGGTGTCGAGCGCCGTGGAGACGGCCCTGTCGACATACGCGGCGACGGTGCGGCGCCTCTGGGGTGCGGATCGGTTCGCGACGGCCGCTGCGATCGCGAGCGACACGTTCCCGTCCGGTGCCTCCACCGTGGTGTTGGCCGCCGGGTACAACTTCCCTGACGCTCTCGCCGGTTCGCCTGCTGCCACGAAGCTCAACGCACCGTTGCTGCTGACCCGATCTACCGTGCTGCCGACGGTGACCGCGACGGCCATCACCACGTTGGGTGCGTCTCGAGTCGTGATCCTTGGTGGCACCATTGCCGTGTCTGCAGGTGTTGAAGCTGCGGTCGGTGCCCTCGCCGGAGTGACATCGGTCGAGCGGTGGGCCGGTCTCGACCGGTTCGCCACTGCTACGACGATCAGCCAGAAGGAATGGTCCTGTGGGAATTTCACGGTGTATGTGGCCTCCGGTCTCAACTTCCCGGACGCTCTGGCCGGTGGACCTCCGGCGGGCATAGACGGCGCTCCGATGTTGCTGGTGAAGACCGATTCGGTGCCGACGCCGACGTACGATGAGCTGCGGCGTCTGCGGGCGGTGGAGGTGTTGATCCTCGGGGGAACCAGCGCAGTGTCGGACACGACCAAGACGGCCATCGACTCGATCTTGGCCATGCCGACGTACAACGATGCACCGACGGTCACGATCACATCGCCACCGGACCTGTCGACCTACGTCACCACATGGCAGGGATCGGCGTGGGGGGCGCAGGTCACGTTCACGGCGACGACGGACGATGCGAACTGTGATTCGGTCACCGTCACCTGGACGTCGAACGTCGACGGCGCCTTGGGCTCAGGGTCGACGATCTCGCCGACGCTGGAGATCCCATTCGGGTTGGATTCCTCGCAGCCCACGATCACCGCAACGGTGACCGATTCGTACGGCGCATCCAGCACCGACTCCATTCAGGTGAAGCTGTTGGTCCCATCCCCATAGCCGCATATCGTTGCAGTAGGCAGGGGGTCCGGCTTGCCGGGCCCCCTCCATCATGGGGAGAACCTGGCGAGGGTCACCCGGAATGTTTCCATCCGAGCGCATGGCCGAATGCTCGCGGCACGTCGGCAGAGAGCGCCATCGGCGTTCCATCGGTCGGTCTCACCGTGGCGATGACCTGGTCCTGATCGGATACCGTCCAGAAGTTCGTTTTCTCCCGCACGAGATTGCCATTCGTAGCCAGATACTCCACTCCACGGGGCAGCCCGAGTAGGCTCGGAAGGCAACGACGATCGAGGAGTGATCATGGGTTCGCGCACTCGAGAGCGTATCGTTCTCATGTTGGTAGTGGCAGTGGTTTGGGCGGTTCTGCCGCTCTCTATCGGGGGATCAGGCGGTCGGGGATTGGGCACGCTGCCGAGAGCGGGCGCCGTGGCCTATTCCGCGACATACACGGTCGACACGACGGTCGACGACGCGGCGCTCAGCGCGTGCACGACGGCGGCCGACGACTGCAGTCTGAGGGGCGCGATAGCCGCAGCGAACGCATCGGCGGGGTACGACGCCATTCTGTTCGACATCCCGGCGGTGTCATGTCCCGGCGGCGTGTGCACGATCACCCTGGTCGATGGGCCGATCACGGTGGACGATGAGACGATGATCGACGCCACCTCCCAGCCGCAGAACGATGGTACGCACGCCAACGTCTGCGCAACCGAGACCGCTCCATCCTTCATGCGGATACAGGTCATCACCGATCCGACGTCCTTGACGCCGGATGCCTTCTATCTCTCCGCCACGTCGGGAGTCACGACGATTCGTGGGTTCAGCATCGGTACGAACGTGACGACGGGTTTCTACGGTGCGATCCGTATGTCGGACGGATCCGGTCACAAGGTCCAGTGCAACCATATCGGCGTCGATGCGGCAGGCACCGGTCCTCTCGGTTTGGGCCAGCTCAGCATGGGTATCAGCGTCGAAGGGCTGGCGAGCGGAGTCGTCATCGGCACCGACGGGGACGGCGTCGGCGATGTCGGTGAGCGCAACGTCATCGGCAATGTCGCGTACGGCGTCTATGTCAACGCCAACGACGGCAACCGGATCTCCGGGAACTACGTAGGGATCGGTGCCGACGGGATCACGAACATCGGGGGGAGCACAGGGTTGTATGTCCGTCAGACTTCAACGGACAACATCCTCGGGACCAACGGTGACGGTGTCGCCGACGATCTGGAGCGCAACTACATCGGGAACGTGAGCACCGGAGTTCTCTGCGACCCGTCGTCTCCGGGGATCGGGAACATCGTGGCCGGCAACACGGTGGGCGTCACCCCGGGTGGTGCGGCCGCCGCGACCGATGTGGGCATCGCGATGCGGGGACTCGAGGCCACCAATACCGGTTTTGTGATCAGCGGCAACACGGTCGGCAACTCGACGATCGGCATTCAGGTGGACGGTGTGGGATCTTCGGCATCGATCTTCGGCAACTACGTCGGGACCGATGCAAATGGAGCTGCCGTGTATCCGAACGACACCGGCATCAGCTTGGAGACGGACGGCCAGTACACGGTGCACGACAACCTCATCGCCAACAGCGGCGTCGCCGGGGTGGCGCTCGGCGGTACCACCTCATTCGGGTCTGCATCGGAGAACAACTGTGTCATCGGCAACGTCGTGGGTGCGCAGAACAACACGGGTGTCGGCACGATATTCGAACTCAACTGGTGGGGAGTCGACTCCGGTCCATCGGGGCAAGGGCCCGGTTCCGGAGATCCGGTGAGCGTCGATGTCGACTATGACCCCTGGCTGCTCTATCCGCCGAATGTGTGTGCACCTTCGGCGCAGAGACTCTGGGGAATCTCCCGGTTCGACACGGCGGTGGAAGTGTCGCGTCGCAGTTTTCCCGGGGGAGCGACGACGGTGTTCGTCGCCAACGGGCTTGGGTTCGCTGACGCGTTGGCCGGCGGAGTGCCTGCGGGGTTGACGCCTGCGCCGATGTTGTTGGTGCGGACCGATTCGATTCCGACGGAGACGGCGACCGAGTTGTCGCGGCTGTCCCCTTCGGAGATCGTGATTCTCGGCGGGACCGCGGCGATCTCCGACACCGTGGAGACCGCGTTGGCCGCGTATGCGACGACGGTGCGGCGTCTTGCGGGTGCGGATCGGTTTGCGACGGCGGTCGCGATCGCCACGGATGCGTTTCCGTCGGGAGCGTCGACGGTGGTGTTGGCCGACGGGCTGAATTACCCGGACGCGTTGGCAGGGGTACCTGCCGCGGCCAAGTTGGGTGCTCCGTTGTTGTTGACGCGGACGTCACTGCTACCGACGGTCACGGCGGATGCGATCGTTGCGTTGGGTGCGTCTCGCGTGGTGATCCTGGGTGGTACGAGTGCGGTCTCCACCGATGTGGAGACTGCGGTGGGTGCGTTGTCCGGAGTGACGACGGTTGAGCGCTGGTCGGGTGCGTCTCGGTTCGCGACGGCGGCGGCGATCTCCGGTGCCGTGTGGCCGTCGGGTGCGGAGATGGTGTATGTGGCCTACGGGTTGAACTTCCCTGATGCGTTGGCGGGCGGGCCGGTGGCGTTCACCGATGATGGACCCCTGTTGTTGGTGTTGACCGATTCGGTTCCGACCGAGACCGAAGCCGAGATCACCCGGCTGGCACCGGACCGGATTGTGATTCTTGGTGGGACGAATGCGGTTTCGGATGCGGTGAAGACACAGCTCGAGGCACTGGTCGGCCCGTGATCCTGTGAAGTGAGTGAGCGTGTGGCCGCCCTTCGGGGCGGCCACGGTTCGTTTGGGCCGTCCGGGGTCGGGAGGTTTCCGAGGTCGGGAGCGCTTTGTGGAGGTCTCCGGGTCGGGGGCGCGTTGGGTGGGTCAGGTGATCGGGAGGTGGCGGAGTCGCACGACGAGGTTGGCGGCGAGAAGTGCGCCGGCGCTGACGGTGAACGTGGCGACGGCTTGGAGGGGGTTGTGGGTGACGTAGCCGATGGCGTGGGCGGCTTCGGCGGCGAAGAGGGTGACGCCGCCGGTGGAGAGGGTGATTCCGGCGAGTTCGAACACTCGCCGGTTGCGATGTTTGGTGAGGCTGGTGAGGGTGAAGATGAGGAAACCGAGAGCGGCGAGACCGAGAGCGACGCGGATGACGGTGTCGAACAGTTCCGGGGCAGGCGGTCGCAGGTCGATTGCTGCGACGGTGGTTCCGGCGGTGAGGATTGCGGTCCCGTAACGGATGGTCGACACGGCGAGGGTCCGGGGGCTGTGGATGAGTGTGGCGGCCACGATGAAGAGTCCGACACCGTTGGCGGTATTCGCCCAGTTGTAGGCCGTGCTCGCATCGTTGGAGAGGGACAGGATGATGGCACCGATTCCCATGATCGCGAACGCTGCACCGGTGGGGATGGTGGTGAGGTTGTCAGCGGTGATTCGGTACCGCAGGTCGCTGGGGATGCTGCGCAGGGCTCGGGACACGATGGCGCCGGCGTGGTCGGGGTCCTCGGCTTGGGCATCGAGGTCGGCGGAGCGTTCGGCGAGAAGCCGCTGTCGTTCCTCTGCAGGAAGTCCCCAGGAGATGATGGCGAACAGACGTTTGGCGATGCGCACCGATATCGATGCCTTTTCGCTCAGGCCGGTGTTTGTCCCTGCTCCCACCTGGTGAGCCATTCCGGTCGCTTCTTCGCCTGTCGGGCCCGTGCCACTTCCGCGGTGGCGGCGGCCATACCGTGACTGGTGATCCGATAGTAGCGTCGAGGACGGCCTTCGCGCCCCTGATCCCGGGCAGTATCTGGATCCTCCCAGTGACTCTCGAGGGCGCCACGGTCTTCGAGGCGACGCAATGCCCGATACAGGGCACCGTGGCTCAACAACGATTCGCCTTCGATCGCGGCGGCGTAGCGGCCGATCTGGTAGCCGTGGAACTCTTCGACGTCGCTTGTGCGCAGCCGCGCGGCAGCGAGGAGCAGTTTCACCTCGTTGAGAACGAGTTCCGTGTCGTTACGTCGGCGCATGGTGCAGTCTACCGCACCGATCGCGGGAACAGCACGTAGGTGCATATACTACGGATTTCCTTGCTCGCCGGCACAACCCCCCCTTGAACCCAGGGCTCGTAGGGGTCGTGGCGACCCCCCTGAGCCCTGGGTTCAACGGACCACCCCACCTCAACTGAACCCTGGGCTCGTAGGGGTCGTGGTGACCCCCCTGAGCCCTGGGTTCAACGTGGGGGGTGGGGGTGGAAAAGCCGTCCCTACCAGGCGGAGGTACACTCGCCGGCGTGAAGATCTACACGAAGAAAGGCGATGACGGCACCACCGGACTGTTCTACGGCGGCCGCGTCCCCAAGGACGATCTCGCCCCGGAGGCGTACGGAACCGTCGACGAGGCGGTGGCGGCGCTCGGTGTCGCGAGGACCCATGCCGAGGGTCTCGTGGGTGAACGAATCCTCGCCATCCAGCGTGACCTGTTCGTGATCGCCGCCGAGCTCGCGACGGCGCCCGACAACCGGCACAAGCTCCGGCCGGGGACCAGTGCGACCACTTCCGAGATGACCGAACGTCTCGAGTCCTGGATCGACGAACTCGTCGACGAGATCGGCCTGCCCACCGAGTTCGTCGTGCCGGGACAGGCGCCGCTACCCGCCTCGATCGAGCACGCCCGCACGATCGTGCGTCGCGCAGAACGCCGCTGTGTCACCTATGCACGCCAGGGCGGCCTCGAAGAGGCGCTGCGGTATCTCAACCGCCTCGCCGACTATCTCTACGTGCTCGCCCGGGCCACCGAGTCCGAGTGGGTACCCAGCAAACAAGGAGACGAGAAGTGAACATCACCGCAGGAGGCTCCCTCGAATCCGAATCGGGGGAGGCGCTGGCCGTACCCGTGTTCGAAGACCGTATCTGGGGTCCCGGTGCCGACTGGGCAGCAGAACAACTCGGCGGACGACTGGACGAGTACCTCGACGAACAGGACTTCTCCGGCAAGGCCGGCGAGATCGTCGCCGTACCCACCGGCGGACGACTCGAGTTCCACACCTTGTTTCTCGTCGGTCTCGGATCGGACGTCGACCTCGAGGCGCTCCGAAAAGCGGCCGGCTGGCTGGGTCGCAAGGCCGCCAAGACGGTGGACGTCGCCACCACCTTGCACCAGGTCGATCTCGACGGTGCGGCCGGTGCGGTCGTGGAAGGGTTCCTTCTCGGCCAGTACCGGTTCGACACGTACAAGTCGGAGCCGAAACCTGCCAAGACCGAGACGCTGAGATTCGTGGGCGATGGCGCCGAGGATGCGGCCGATGCGGGTGGCCCTGCACAGGTGGTCGCCGACGCGGTGTGCCTCACCAGGGATCTGATCAACGAGCCCGCCAACGCGAAGGCCCCCGCAGTCCTTGCCGACCGGGCGCGAGAGATCGGTCGAACCGTCGGGGTCGCCGTCAAGGTCCTCGGACCCGACGAGATCGAGGCCGAACGTCTCGGAGGCCTTGC
The DNA here is from genome assembly GCA_013152275.1 of Actinomycetota bacterium. NCBI lineage: Bacteria > Bacillati > Actinomycetota > Actinomycetota bacterium. Next base: position 17,381 of record JAADGS010000087.1, read on the forward strand.
CGGCGTGTCGCTCGGCGCCCACAACCCCGCCCGCCTGGTCGAGTTCAGCTACGAGCCCGCCGACCCGAAGGCGTTCGTGGCGCTGGTCGGCAAAGGGGTCGTGTTCGACTCCGGCGGCCTCTCGTTGAAAACCGGTGAGGGTATGCAGACGATGAAGACGGACATGTCGGGCGCCGCTGCCGTGTTCGGCGCGATTCAGGCGATCGCCATGCTCCGCATCCCGGTCAAGGTGATCGGCATCACGCCGCTGACGGAGAACATGCCCGGTGGCGGGGCGATGCGTCCCGGCGACGTGATCCGCCCTCGCAACGGAAAGACCGTCGAGGTGCTCAACACCGACGCCGAGGGCCGTCTCGTCCTCGCCGACGGCCTGTCGCTTGCCGGCGAAGCCGAACCGGACCTGATCGTCGATGTGGCCACCCTGACGGGCGCCTGCAAGGTTGCGCTCGGCGAGAAGATCGGTGGCCTGTGGGCCAACGACGACGAGGCCGCCGAGCAGGTGCTCGCCGCAGCGGCACGAGCAGGGGAGAGGTTCTGGAAGATGCCGCTCCCCGACGACTACCGCAAGAACATCGACTCGGACGTCGCCGACATGAAGAACATCGGAGCTCGCTGGGGTGGTGCGATCAACGCGGCGCTGTTCCTCAAAGAGTTCGTCGCCGACGGCGTGCCGTGGGTGCACCTCGACATCGCCGGTCCGGGCCGCTGGCCGAACGACGAGCACTACCAGTCCAAGGGCGGCTCCGGCTTCGGGATGCGCACGCTGGTCGCCCTCGTCGAAGACTTGGCATCCTGAACCTGTCAAGGGAATGGCACCGATAGTCGATACCTGAAGGTGAGAATGGTGCGATGAACGATCGACTGGCTCGCGTGGCGACGCTGCTGCTGGCCGCCCTGATAGTGGCGGTTCCGGTGCCGGTCGCCGGCGCGGTCCCCGCCACCGGCGAGGTCGAGTTCGTCGGCGGCGGCTTCGGCCACGGGATCGGACTCAGTCAATATGGCGCCCAGGGCATGGCACTCGACGGGTACACCGGTGCGCAGATCGCCACCCACTACTTCTCGGGCACGTCGATCGAGCAGGTCGCCGACGTGCTGCCGGCCGACAACTTCCTGCTGACCTACGCTCAACCACTGTGGGTCGGCCTGCTCCAGAACAAGCTCACATTCCAGTTCAAGGCGATCGGCGGTGACCTGGAGCTCTGCCAGGCAGGCGACGGTGAAGGGGCATGCCCGAAATCGGTGACGCCCAAAGACGGCGAGCTGTGGTCGTTCACGTTCGACGGCAGCCAATGCCAGTTCGAGCACAACGGATCCCCGCAGGGCAACCCCGGGGACTGCTCGGCGAGCATCTCGTGGGCCGAAGGAACCAGGGTGGAGATCCCGGACCTCGGACTCAGCTTCGCTCATGGCTCGTTGAAGATCCGTCCCGTCGGTTCGCTCCCGACGTTGAGGTTTCACGTGTCGCTGGCGGTCGGCATCGAGGATTACATCGCAGGCATCGACGAGATGCCGCCGTCATGGGCTCCCGCCGCACTCGAAGCCCAGGCGATAGCGGCGCGTAGTTACGCGATCGCCAAAGCACAACAGCGTGAGACCGGCGATCGGGTCGGCACCCTCGCGGATCCAGGTCTGAGCAGTTACTGGAAGGACAAGTGCTGGTGCCATGTGCGACGCACCGCCACCGACCAGGTCTACAACGGGTGGGATCAGGAGCAGGAACCGACATGGGTCGCAGCCGCCACGACGACGGCGGGACAGGTGCTGACCCATCCGAACTCGAGCTTCACCCAGAATGGTGTCATCGAAGCTTTCTACACGTCGTCGTCGGTGGGTGTCACCGAAACGAACGTGGGAGGTTTCGGATCCTCCGTTCAATACCCGTATCTCACGTCCGTCGACGACTACTGGGCGTCCGACCCGGGGTTCAATCCGAAGGCGGTCTGGTCGAAGACTGCCACGACGGCGACGATCCTGTCGAAGTTGACTGCGACGACGAGGGCCTGGCATGCGGACTTCGACACCCTCACCGGTGCGGCTCTGGTGAACGGACCACCTGAGGCGACGGTGCGATTCACGGGTTTGACCGGAGGCGTGGAGAGCTCGGTCGACGTGCCCGGATGGTGGCTGCGCTCCAGCTTCGGCCTTACCTCTCCCCAGGTGCACACCCTCTGGTTCTCCGGGGTGCATCGGCTGTGGGGTGCCGACCGATACGCGACTGCGGCGGATGTTTCCGCCGACACGTTCCCCTCCGGCGTCCCCGTCGCGTTCATCGCGGATGGAGAGTCGTTCCCGGATGCCCTGTCGGCCGGCGCCGCTGCAGCGGCTCTCGGAGGGCCCGTTCTCCTCACTCGTAAGGCCGTGCTGCCATGGGCGACCACCGTCGAGCTTTCGCGTCTCAAGCCTGCATCGATCGTGATCGTCGGTGGAGAAGGCGCCGTCTCCGCCGACGTCCAGGCGCAGCTAGGCGCCTACACCACCGGGACCGTCGATCGGTGGTCGGGGCTGTCTCGCTATGACACGTCCGCCGTCATCTCCCAGAACGCGTTTCCCGCCGGTGCGTCGGTCGTCTATGTCACCAGCGGTGTCGCCTTCGCGGATGCGCTCGCCGGGGTTCCGGCGGCCGCGGCCGACGGAGCGCCGCTGCTGCTCATCCGCCCGGACTCGATCCCGCCAGCCATCGCCACCGAGCTTGAACGTCTTGCACCCTCCTCGATCGTCGTGCTCGGTGGAACGGCGGCCGTCTCGGCCGATGTCGAGGCACAACTCGGCGCCTATGTGGGGACCGGGGCGGTCGGTCGGATCGGCGGTACCGACCGGTACGACACCGCGGTGAAGATCTCACAGAGTCGGTTCGGTCCGGGAACGCCGGTCGTCTACGTCGCGATCGGGACCAACTATCCCGACGGTCTCGGAGGGGGGGCGGCCGGTGGGTTCGCCGGAGCGCCCCTGCTGCTCGTCAAGGGCAGTTCGATTCCGGAGGTCACACGGGCCGAACTGTTGCGACTGGGTCCCGGGGAGATCCGGGTGCTGGGTGGCCCCGGTGTGATTCCGGCGGACCTGGAAACCGCTCTCCAGCAACTCCTTCCATGAAGCGGATCATCGTCACGATCGCCGTGCTGGGCATGCTGCTGTCTGCCGTGCCCGTCGGGAACCCGGCGGTCGCTTCGACAGACACATCGGGCGACGGTTTCGTGGTCGAGGTCGACGCGCAATCCGTAGGTGGGCTTCCGGCGGGTTCGAGACACATCGTCGGCGATTGGTATGTGGTCCCCGGCGATGTGCGCAGCATGGGCACGGTGGTCACGCTGCCCGGCGTCCGCAGAATCGACACGAATCCGAGGGCACAGCTTCCCCCATCGGAACAGCCCGTGGAAGCGGTCGCTCTCGCCTCACTCGCGATACCGTATGCGAGCGACCCCACGGATCCTTCATACGGTCTGCAATGGCACTTTCCTCTCGTCGACGCGCCGGCGGCGTGGTCCTTGTCGACGGGGGCCGGTGTGACGGTCGCCGTCATCGATACCGGCGTGTCGAAAGGACCGGACCTCGCCTGTCATGACTTCGTCGACGAGTACGACGCGCTCACCGGAACGAGCGGTCCTGGTGTGGCAGCCGACTGGTCGGGGCACGGCACGCATGTCGCCGGCACGATCGCACAGTGCACGAACAACGGGATAGGGGTGGCCGGGCTCGCCTACGACGCACGGCTCATGCCGATCAAGGCCATGGATTCGGGAGGTGGCCCGGCAGCGGTCGTGGCGGATGCGATCGTGTGGGCCACCGACCATGGTGCGGACGTCATCAACATGTCGCTCGGCTGGCCTTGCACGGGTACGTGGGCCGAGCAGCCGGACTGTGTGCAGGCGGTCGTGTCCTCGGCCATCGAGTATGCCGCCGATCATGACGTGTTGCTCGTCGCCGCGTCGGGGAATGACGGCTATTGCGCGCCAACGGCCGGCTGGGTCTCCTTCCCCGCGAATCATCCGGACGTCCTCGGTATCGGGGCGGTGGATGCCGCCGGCGCCGTCACCGGCTACAGCGACTGTGGCGTCGATCTGAGTATGACCGCGCCCGGAGGCGACACGAATGCCGACCTCAACGCGGACGGCAATCCCGACGGTGTGTTGCAGGAGAGCTTCAACGTCGACGGTTTCGGCCTGTTCTGGATGGAAGGGACGTCGAGCGCGTCACCGCACGTCGCCGGAGCGGCGGCGATGCTCCGCGCAGCGAATCCTCGGGTCCCCGCGGTCGGCGTCAGGGCGGCACTCGAATCCACGGCGACCGACGCGGGAGATCCCGGGACCGATCCGGTCTACGGTGCCGGAGTTCTCGACATTGCAGCCGCGCTTGCCTCCCCGCACCTCGAGGTGGAGCGGCATGCAGGTCCCGACCGCTTCAAAACGGCGGCCGCGATCTCCCGAGGGGCGTTCGATGCCGCCGGGACCGTCTATGTGGCGGCAGGTGAAGGGTTCGCGGACGGGCTGGCCGTCGGTCCGGTGGCCGGGATCGATCACGCGCCGGTCCTCCTGGTCGAGCAGGCCGGTGTCCCCCAGGCGACGTTGGACGAGCTGACCCGGCTGGCGCCGGCCGACATCGTGATCATCGGGGGAACCACGGCCGTATCGAGCGACGTGGAGACACAACTCGGCGCGTACGGGACGGTCCGAAGATTGGGAGGGACGGATCGGTACGACACGGCACACCTCATCGCTCACGACGCGTTCCCGACCGGCGCTTCCACCGTCATCGTCACCACGGGCCTGAACTACCCGGACGGCCTGGCCGCCGGTCCGCTCGGCGCATCGCTCGGCGCTCCGGTGCTGCTCACCCGGCCCGACAGTCTCGTGCAGGCGACGATCGACGCGCTCGCCGACCTGAAACCCGGCTCGATCCTCGTCGTCGGCGGCGAAAGCGCAGTCTCGGCGGATGTCGTCACTCAGCTGGAGGCGCTCACATCCGCGTCGGTCACGCGGCTCGCAGGAGCGGATCGCTACGAGACGGCGGCGACGATAGCGCAGGCGGCGTACCCGTCGGGGGCAGGCGTCGTCTATGTCGCCACCGGGTTGGACTTCCCGGATGCCCTCACCGCAGGGCCGGCATCCGCGTTCGGCGGAGGGCCGCTGCTGCTCACACATCCCACCTCGATTCCGGCGGCGACGGCGGCCGAACTGCAACGGATCGGACCTTCGCGCATCGTCGTCGTCGGCGGGCGAGGAGCGGTCTCCGATACCGTCCTGCTGGGCCTCGCCGCGTACATCGTTCCGTGACGATCGCAGATTTTTCCAGAATATCCTCGGCTGAGACACCCCATAGCGATACCACCCGGGGGTAGACTCGCCCGGCAGTGGATTTGTCCAGGAGGTGGAATATGCATAGGCGTTCCGTTTACGTTCTCGTGAGTGTCGTGTTCATGCTTGTCGTCGGTGTCGTGGCGGCAGGTGCAGCAACTCAGACCGACGCCCCGTCCCAGCAGGAGCTGGCACAGTACCTGCAGCAGTCGACGTGGCATCAGCCCGTGGACTACCCGGACTGGCAAGGACCGACAAGCGGAGGCACCCAGGCCACCGACACCGCCCGGCCGGAGGCGACGATCGTCAGCGCCATCGGTTCGGCGTTGACCGACGGGTGTGGCGATGCGAGTTCGGGGGCAGCCGACATCAACACCGTCGACGTCGAGCTGCAGGATGATGGGAACTGGCGGTTCACCGTCAATCTGTGCGCCGCGCACGATCTCAGCGACGAGACGGGATGGAAGATCGATTTCGCCACAACCGCATATCACTCCGACGGTGACACCAGTCCTACACCGGTGACCACCTATACGGCGTCGATCACCCATGAGATCGAGTACTACTCCCTTCTCGCTCCCTACAACGGAATCTACGAACCCAACGCCGCCGTCTACTACAACGACGGATCGGATTTGTTCGTAACGGGACGACCCGACGGCGACACCTTGTCGTGTACAGCGCACAGCACCGTCTTGTTCGGCGACCCGGATCGGGGCTACATAGGAGGGGTCACGGCGGCGACGGGGTTCACGATCGATATCAATCCGGCGTGCTTCGGGAGTCCCGACCAGGCGTGGCTGGCGGTCTCGGGCCCAGGCGACTCCATATCGTACGACGGTAGTTCGATCCACGCGACGTTCGGGCAGACGGCTCGTATCTCGGGTGCCAGCCGGTTCGACACCGCGGTCCAGATCTCCCGGCGCGCCTTCCCGCTGGGAGGCAGGTACGGTTTCGGTACGTGGGGCGCCTATTTGACCCCGGAGAGCTACGTCATGGGAGCGACGAGGGTCGTATACCTGACGAACGGGCTCAACTATCCGGACGCACTGGCGGCATCGGCGTTCTCTTCATCGATGATGGCAGGCCAGGCCGGTCCGGTGCTCTTCTGGAATGCGGTGGCGGGCGTTGTGCCCGATGAGACCCTCGGCGAGATCTGCCGGATTCAGCCGGGAAAGATCATCGCGCTCGGAGGGACTCTGGCGGTGAGCGATGCTGCTTTGGCCGAAGCTCAGACGGCAGCCAATTCCAGCGACTGCTTGACCGATTACGGGCTGGCGAACTAAGAGAACACGTTCCTGAAGTGTGGGGCCGGCCAGGTCGGCCCCACACTCGCGTCGAGCAACATCGGTCGGCCGGTACACTCGCGAACCGTGATGTTGCTGTCCGAGTTACGAGCCCGCGTGTGACGAGATGAGAGTCGTCAGCATCGTCGGGGCCCGCCCACAATTCGTCAAGGCCGCCGCCGTGGGCAGGGAACTGCGAACGGCTGCGACCGAGATCCTCGTGCACACCGGACAGCACTACGACGCTGGAATGTCCGAGGTCTTCTTCGACGAACTGGGGATTCCGGAACCCGATCTGAACCTCGAAGTGGGCTCTGGGCCTCACGGTCGTCAGACAGGCCGCATGCTCGAACGTATCGAAGAGGTTCTCCTCGTGGAGCAACCGGACTGGGTCCTCGTCTACGGCGATACGAACAGCACGCTCGCGGGTGCTCTCGCCGCAGCGAAGCTCCACATCCGCGTCGCACATGTCGAGGCGGGCCTTCGTTCCTTCCGGCGCGACATGCCAGAAGAGGTCAACCGTGTCGTCACCGACCACGTGTCCGATCTGCTCTTCTGTCCGACGCAGACCGCGGTCGATCACCTTGCCGCCGAAGGAGTCACCGAAGGTGTGATGCTCGTCGGGGACGTCATGGTCGACGCGATCGGACTCGTTCGCGGTCGCATCGATGCCGGCCGACTACGCCGACTGCGCGTCGACGGCCCGTATCTGCTTGCAACCCTCCACCGTGCCGAGAACGTCGACGACGCGCAACGACTCGGCCAGGCGCTCGGTGTCTTGGCCGCCATGCCGGAACGTGTCGTGATCCCCGTGCACCCGCGCACCGCCGCGGCCATGCGGCGCCACGACCTCACGTGGCCCGTGAATGTGGCCCCGCTCGCCCCCGTCGGCTACGTCGATATGCTCACGTTGGTGGCCGGCGCCGATGCGGTACTCACCGACTCCGGGGGGCTTCAGAAGGAATCGGTGCTGCTCGGCACACCGTGCATCACCCTGCGCAAAGAGACCGAATGGGTCGAGACCGTGGACGCCGGCATGAACCGGGTCGTCGACCTCGACGCGCAGGCCGCTCGAGAGGCCCTCGAGGAGCTTCGCGGGGCAGACAACGCCGGAATCGAACACATCTTCCCTCCGGGGGCATCACGTCGAATCGTCGAGGCGCTGCAGGGCCGATCTCCTGTGGGTGAACCTCGTTGATGCGCGGTCGCTCGGCCAGGTGGGCGATACTCGCGCTGGTGACCGGTCTCATCGTGGCCGGATACATTGTGCACACATCACGAAGCAGGCAGTGCTCGGCGACGCAACTGCAGGAAGCCAGGTCGGAGTATCCGGACGCCGTCATCGACGATGACGGCGTGGTCATGGCACGTCTGGACGGCATCGGCGACGTCTACCACCCGCAGGCGGCGATGCTGTTTGTCACCGACGCGCTCAAGAAGGGAGACATCGACCCGGCCACCGATTGTGTCATCCGCTCGACCGGGCAGTGGCTGATCTCCTCGCTGGAGCAACACGGCGACGCGTGGTACTGGTTCTATCCATTCGACTGGCCATACGGGAACAACGACGAGCTGCTCAGCCGTGCCCCGTGGCCTTCGGGTCTCGCCCAGGGCAACGGGCTGATCGCGCTGGGGATGCTGGCCGACTACACCGGAGACCCGGCATACGACGAGACCGCCCACCGCGCGTTCACCGCGTTCACCGCCGACGACTCACGAATCCGGACGACACTGCCCGACGGAGGGCTGTTCTTCCAGGAGTACGAAACAGCCATCCCGACGTTCGTGCTGAACGGCAACCTGGACGCGTTGATCGGCGTGGCCGGGTACGCGAAACGCTATGACGACCAGAAGGCATGGGCCATCTTCCGCCGAGGGATCGACGGCCTGCGGGAACTGCTCCCCAGGTTCAGCGTGACAACTCCCCAAGGTGAGGTCTCCGCGTACGACCTGATCCGGCTGCATCCGGATCTTCGGCTGCGCGCGTCCGGCGGCTCGGCGACCGTGGATCTCTCCGGTCCGCAGGGGTTTACCGCATCCGCCACGATCGAGCCCTCCCCGGGCGATTCACCCGAGCTGATCACAAACGGAGGCTTCGAACAACTCGACGCATCCGGTTCGGATCGACCCGAAGATTGGAAGGCGATCATCACCGCGGGTGGGGACAACTTCGCATTTCCCGACGGCCACGCCTACGAGGGCAGGAGGTTCGCTCAGATCACCACATCGGGAGAAGGATGGGAGGTCCTGGGACAGACGGTCGGTAGCGAGCAGGTAGGCAAGGGCTCCTACGGCATCTCGTTCTATGCGCGCGAGACCGCTGAAGATCCCTGGAAGGGTCACCGTCGTGGGTGAATGCCCGAGCGGCAGGAGCATTCTCGGCGACAAGTTCCAGATTCGGTCCCGGGAGTGGGCACCGTACGGGTTCGTCTTCGACGTACCCGAGGAAGGTTGTGACCTGCTCGTGGAGCTGTACGAGTTCACGTCGTCGACGGCCGGCGGTGTCATCGACTTCGACGATATCTCACTTCGTCGCCTCGACGACCGAGGGACCGCTCTGGTGCTTCCTCTTTCCGTCTACGAGCAGCCGAACATCCACATTTCTTGGTCCGGGGACGGCGGACTGGAAGTGTTCTACGAAGGTGCGTGGCGGCCGCTCGAGGTCACCGACGGGGAGTTGCCGATGTACCTGCAAGGTCGCAACATTCATTTCGGTTATCACGACGGCCATGTGCGCCAACTTCGCAAGCTCTACTCGCTGAGCGGCGAAGAGTTCCTTCTCGAGTACGCGACGCGTTGGGCGGCCATGACCCCGGAGGGGTAGCGCCTTCGTTCGAGCCTGCCCGTCCGACGATCAGATCTACGGGGTCCAACTCCAGAGAGCGGCCTCGATGGCGTCGGAGATGACGGTCGCCCCCCCGACGACCACGATCACGTGCGGGGAGAGGCGTGTGAGCTCCAGCCGCCCGCCATAGGGGATGGTGTCGCGTTGTGAGAGCAACAGCGGACCTCCGGCGGCGGCGGCGGCCGGTCCGGCCGACAGGGCGTCGGGGAACGATTCTCCCGTCGCCATGTAGACGGTCTGGGGGCCCGGACCGAAGATCCTCTGCGAGACCGCCTGGGCGGTGTAGTAGCGGTTGGAACCGGCGAGCCGTTCTACGGCTCCCGTGGTGAGACTCGCAAGGTTCGATGCGACCGAGTCGGAGACCGCTACCGATCCACCGATGACATAGATCTTCTGCGGTGCGAGGCGTTGCAGCTCGGCCAGAGTCTCGGCAGGGATCCAACCGGGATGTACGAGCAGGACGGGCCCACCGACGGCGGCGGCCGCCGGGCCTGCAGTCAACCCGTCGGGGAAAGACTCGCCGGTCACGATGAATGCCGCCGGGACGCCGGGGGAGTAGGTTCTCGCGGACAAGGCCGCGGCCGTCGCATATCGGTTGGAGCCGGCGACCCTCGTCACGGAGCCGGAGGTGTAACCGGCGAGTTCCTGTTCCACGCTCGTTGCGATCGCGGCGGTTCCGCCGAGGACGACGATGGAGGCGGGTTGCAGCCGGCGCAGCTCTGCAGCGGTCTCCGGAGGCAGCACCGAGCGTCGCGTGAGCAGGATCGGGCTGTGCTCGAATCCGGCGACGGCACCGGCCGCGAGCGCATCGGGGAACGTCTCGCCGGTGGCGATGTACACCGTGGCGGCGCCCGGCGTGAACGCCTCCTGTGCGACCGCGACGGCGGTCGCGTAACGGGAAGTCCCCGCGGCGCGAATCACACCGATGCGAGAGGTGGGGAGATCGAGCCCCTGCCCGCGAGTCACGAGCGCGTACTCCTTGTACACCCGATCGTAGGCCGGGAAACTGTATCGATACTCGACCTCCACCCGGTAGGACCCATCATCGAGCACGCCACCGTTCTCCCAGCCGAAGTTGTACATGTAGGTGTCACCGGCGACGAACCCGAACTTGTCATAACCGGATTCATACACGAGGCTGCCGCCAGGATCGAAGATTCGTGTCCGGACGATGCCGGTGACCGGTACATTGCCGGTGTTCTCGAAGTACTGGCGGACGTAGATGGACGATCCCCAGGCGTCGATTTCGCCCCACGTCCGGGCGTCACGGATGATCTCGCCGTAGACGCCGTCGGGTTGACCTGCCCAGATGACCGACTGTTTGAACAGCTCCAGGGCGATGTCACCCTGCTGCACACCTCCGAAGAGCTGGCCGGCGAGGGCCAGTGAGTACTCGGGGAAGAAATCGATGATGGACGTGTCGAAATAGACGATGCGGCCCAAGCCGTACCGGATGGCTTCGGCCGCCGGGAAACCGTCGTACTGGGTGACGTCGACACCCTCGTAGGACCCCGGGTTCGTGATGCTGAATCGAAGGAGTGGCTGCACGTTGGAGCTTGCGACCCGTGCGAATTCGGCGCCGGCACCGGTCGGTCGATTCAACCGAACTGTCGTGAGCCCCAGGTTGGCGAGTGCCTTCTGCACGATGGGATGGTTGCCTCCTCCCGGGTCGAGGACCAGAGACAGCTCATTGGGCGTCGGATCGTTGAGGAAGTCCATCTGGTACGCCTCGCTGAGCGGCCCCCACTCCCATGCCTCCTGGTTCATCTCGAGGGGCCACAGACCCCAGCCTCCTCCGGGGAGAGGGAACTCGCGAGGTGACGCCAGCACGGGGACGAGACCGCCGCCACCGGCGATCCAGTCCCGTACGGTCAGCGACGCCGACTCGTTCATGACCCGGGTGTACGGGAGCACGATCACGTCGAAAGCAGCGAGTCGGCCGGGATCCTCGAGATCCGCGTCGCTGACCCACGCCGGGTTCATCCCGACGCGCTGCAAGGCATCGAATGCGGCCTGCTGGCGGCCGGCGACATCCCAGCCC
>JAADGS010000088.1 GCA_013152275.1 Actinomycetota bacterium
CGGGGTCGGTTCTCGCGACCACATCGCGTCCACATGATGCTGAGAAACACCGAGAAGAGACGCGAAATGATGAGAGCCGGAAACCCATAGTGCACAAGGCTTCTCGTCCTATCACCCCGATTCTGCGCAGACGGACCAAGGCCTCCAGAAACCTTCACACGGCAGAGGTCACTGGTTCGATCCCAGTAGCGCCCACCAGAGAACGCCCTTACAGGGCATGATGATTCTGGTTCTCGGAGTTCATCGACACGACGTTTGAACCGTCGGGTGTCCGTCTGGTGTCCGTCAGAGCCCCGGATCGGAGCTTGCCGGACTGGGATTATGACTAGCGTCGGCCACGCAGGCATCCTGATGTGGGCGACTGCACGACAGCGAAATGCGGCGATGAGGCTGGATGGCCTATGCCTGCCGGACGTGAGTGCTCTACCCGCCCAGCATACGGGCTCGAGTCGATCGGGGTACCCAGCGTGCGGCCTTCCCGAAGGGCTCGCCGTGAAAAGAGGAGACGCAGATGCCGCTAGACGGTCGATTCCCAATGTATCCAGGGCGCGCCTGGGGATTCCTCTACGGACGTGGTCCTTCGACAGTGGTGCTCTGGGTCGAGGAATCCCCCCTTGCATCTTCGACGCCGGAGGATCTGGAGACCTTCGTGCAACTGTTCGATGACATTCGCCAACGTGTTCGACCGCCCAACATGGCGGCAACTCATGACGCGATCGTCTCGGCTGGCTGGGAGGACCGAGGAACACTGATGTACCAGGTCAAATCGGGCCTACTTCTCGTCGATGCAGCTGCTCTTGCGGAGATGGCTGACGAACTGTGGCATGAGCGGGAGGGAATCCTGGCAGAGGCCGGTGGCCGTCATCCGGAGAGTGGAAGTGAGGTTTGGGCTCAGTGGGTCGCCGTCACAACACGGCGCAGCGCCACGGTGCGGGGTTCTCGGGCTCTTGCCCTGGCGGCCGTGGAGGCCCTAGTCAACGAGCTGCTCGCTGCTCAACACCCGGACGAATACGCTGCCTGGGAGATCAAGAAACGCATGGGGTTTCGCCAGAAGCTCGTGAGCCTCCTCGGACTTCACGGTATGGATCCAGACGACGTGCCGTGGTTCGAGGCATTAGAAGAACATGCACAGCTGCGCAACAGCATGATTCACCACCGGCCTGGATGGATCGTCGACGACAGCGACGCGCATTCTGTAGAGCCCAACGATGACATGACTCAGGAGAGCCTGACCGAGACCCTCGAAGTCGTTCACCAGGCGATCGGTGGGTTGTTTGCGCTCTACGGAGCGCAAACCCCGGAGACGCACCGTCCTGAATGGCTCAGACGTACCGCCGGATGGTGATGATGGAGCATCTAACGTTGAGGTTCGCTCCACAGAGCGACTAGGTCCCGTCACGCCGTGGTGGTTCACAGCACAGATCACCCCACCTGGTCCTGTCAACGCTTCGAACGCCGAAGGTCCGGGATCAGCTCATCCTGAGCGCATGGTCTTTCGCTTGATGGCGAATACCGTGGGTCGGGTCGATCAGTCTGGCGGATGGCCCCTGAATCACAGGAAGTTGACGTATCGCCATCGTAGGCGGTCAATGAACTCGAGGTAGACGAGAGTGGTGGTGAGTACGTTGAAGGACAGACTCCCTAGGCCCTGTGGCACGTGAGCGAGTGGGTCGAGCGTTGCACCCCATCCCCCGAACGGACTGCCGTCGGAGAGTTCCGGCGCATTGAAGAAGACCAGGGCCGTCTTGATGCCCAGGTCTCGGATCCCTGCCACGAGCTCCACCGTCTTAGCAGTCGGGCGCGGCGACCCCAGTGGCTCGGAATGGACAACGACGAACACGTCGCCTTGAGCATGTTCAGGAGAACCCTCGATCCGAAAGCTGCTTCCGCGGTCGTACCCGAACTCCGTGAACAGGGGACTGACCCACTCGTAGGTCAGATGCAGCGTGCCAACCATTGCTAGAACGCGACCCACATCGTGATCGAGGGTCTCCTGAAGGGGCACCTCCCGAGATTGCTGGAATTCGTGGGCCTCCAAGAGGGAGTCAACGAGAGATTCGAAATCGGCAGCAGCGAGAGGTTCCATCTCACTCCGAAGTGGGTCGTGGCGGTGTCCCAAGGGTCGGCCGCGAAAGGCCGGTCCGTCCACGCGTATGCTCCTATGTCGGGGCATCCGTTCGAGTGCCTCCTCTAATGTCGACGTCGCGCGGATCCGAAGGGTCATCTCTTTCTGGCCCTCATCGGCCTTTCGGGCAAGAGTTTCAAAGCCACCGATGCGATCGACGAGCTCCCGGACGTCTTCGGCAAGAAATGCATCAGCCGCCTCGATGTAGACCGCTAGGTACACCGGCTCGGGGGAGCCGTACCAGAAGCGCACGTGGTCCAGTGAGAGACCGCGCACCGCGATGTCGCTCTGATCTTGAGGATCAAACGCCTCGAGGGTTTCCGTCCGGATTCCTTTCGCTTGGATCCACACGCGCACCTGGCTCACAACCGGGTCAGCCGCTAAGGGCCTTTCGTAGAGGTGAAGGCCGAGATCAAGCGAGGCGCGATCATCTGGGTATTCCGGCAGTAGGCCGTGGGCCGCGAGAAGCGCCTTCAGCTTGCTTCGATACTGCATCTCGAACGCGTCGTGAGCGCCTACTCGCACCATGAACGCATATTGCCACGAACTGGCCATGATTGCCCCAGGCCCTCCCTGGGTGACACCGCGGATTAGGTGCCTCGGTTTGCGCTAGAACGACGCCACGGGGCGCACCGATCACCGAATCGCCGGCAGTATCGTCCAGTGCCGCGGGTGCGGGAGAACGGCACCTGCGGTGCTGCCGGCCGGGTTAGGCGCCGACCACGGATCGTGGCTGGCTGGCAAGCGGGGCTCTATTCTCTTCTGGGTACAGGGCCAGTAGCTTGGAGACAGCGAGGAAGTCAGGAGCCTGCATGTCAGTCGAGGCGATGTGACCGACCATCCAACACTCATTCACGAACGGGTTGACCTGGCCCGGCGAAACGCGAATCCGACCGTCATCTGCCGCATGCGATCAGGCTGGGCGGTGCTCGGCGACCACCAGTTCTTCACGGGTTACTCGCTGCTCTTGGCCGACCCGGTCGTGAGCCATCTCACTGATCTCGATGACGCAACCCGTTCGGTCTTCCTATCCGACATGGCTCTGCTCGGAGAAGCACTCCATGAGTGCACAGAGACCTTCCGTGTCAACTATGAGATTCTCGGTAACGGCGACGCCGCCTTGCATGCTCACCTCTTCCCCCGATACCTGCACGAACCCGATCGATACCGCCGCGGACCCGTCTGGGGCTATCCCTTGGAACAAAGGACGAGCGTCGTATTCGACGCCTCGGTGCATGGCGATCTCCAGCGGAGCATCGCCTCATACATCACCCACCGACTGAGCCATCGATCGAGTCAGCAGTCTTGATCACAGCAGCCGCTCTCGCCAGATATACGCCATATGCCCACCGGGCTAAACCGGCCAGAACGGGATCTCTGGAATCGGTGCCGACGGTCGTTGAGCGAAGTGTTCACGTGTTCTTTCCGTCGGCGAATCACGAGCTTGAGGGTGCGCGGCCGAAGCGATCCACCTCGAGCTTCTCTCCAGGTGGTACGAGGTCGCTCCCGTGGTCTGGTCGTTCGAAAGCCACGCCGTGTCCATGTTCTCAGAGTCCGTCGGCGTGTCGGCAAGGGTGAGACCTAGCTACACCGATGCGAGCCCGTCATAGCGAGTGACGGCCCGGGGCGTCGGTGTTCATCGACAGGACGTTCGACCCCTCCGGCGCCCTCCCGGCGTCTGTCCGCGCCTCGGCGCGGAGCCGATCGAGACCCTCCATCGCGGCCTCGTCGATCCCCTCGTAGAGGTGTCCGTAGACGTCAAGAACGGTCCGTGTGCTCTCGTGTCCGAGCCGGTCGGCGATGTATCTGGGGGATTGGTTCTCGGCGATGAGCATCGCCACGTGGGTGTGGCGGAGGTCGTGTGGGGTGCACGGCGGACCGACGGAGGTTTCGACGGCGGGGTTCCAGTGTCGGCGACGGAATCGGTTGTAGTCGAGGGGTCCTCCCTGGGCGTGGGAGAACACGAGATCGGAGGCAGATGGGTATTCGGTGAGGTGGATGGCCAGTTCTTCGCACAGGAAGGTGGGGATGCCAATGGTGCGGTAGGCCTTCTTGGACTTTAGGGGACCGGCGACCATTCTCCATGACCCCTGCCGGCTGAGCTGCTCGTCGACGCGGAGCGTGCGACGGAGCAAGTCCAGGTCATCCGTTCGGAGGGCGGCGAGCTCGCCGAAGCGCAGTCCCGTGTAGGTGCCGGTGAGGATCAACGCTCGGTAGCGGGGTGTGATGGTGTCGGCGAGGAGGGTGATCTCGTCGGGGGAGAGGAACCGTTTCTCGGTCTGTTCGATCTTGGGCAGGTCGACGTCCCGGCATGGGGTGGCGGCGATGAGGCCGCCGTTGACGGCGTCGTTGAGAATCCTTCCGAGGAGCTGGTAGGCCTTGCGGATAGTGGCGGGGGCGTACCCGTCGGCGTCGAGGTCCGACACCCACGCTTGGACGTCGAAGAGGGTGATGGCGCCGATGGGCATGTCGGCGAAGGTCGGCATGACCAGGCTGCGTAGGTATGACTCGTCACGGGCTTTGGTCGAGTCGCGCCGGTTCACCCACCCGGCGGTCGCCTGCTGGGCGAAGTCGGCGAGGCGGATCCGTCCGGCTCGAGGGTCGATGTAGGTGCCGGCGAGTTTGCGGGCCTCGATGGTGATGAGGAACCGTTCAGCGTCG
>JAADGS010000089.1 GCA_013152275.1 Actinomycetota bacterium
CGGGCCGGACCGGCGGCCGACGACCGAGAACGGACGGCTTCTAGCGTTTGATCACCGGCTCCGTCTCGGCTGCCAGGCTGATCCAGCGAGCGACCATTCCCTCGGTGGGGAGTCGCCGAACCAGCTTGCGTTCCTCGTTGATCTGCGCCATCTTGTTCGTCAGCGAGGCGGCGTTCCTGCGACGCAGTTCCTTGACGGTGTCGACACCTGAAGCCTCGAGAAGATCGGCGTATTCGCCTCCGATGCCCCTGATGCGCATCAGGTCCGCGCGATTCACCCACTGAAGGATCTGCCGCTCCATGAGCCCGGTTTCTTCGGCGAGCTGCCGGCGTCCCCGCCGCGTGCGCCCGCGCTTCAGCAATGCCTCCGTGGTCCGTATGCGTGATCGCCGCAGACTTCGGGCAGATGCAACGCTGATTCCACTGAGTTCGTCAATCGACGCCATCCAGGCTCCTTTCTCCCTCGTGGCGCAGACTAGTGTCACAGCCCTTACGCTCGTCTCCCGCCGGGAGATCGTGCACCGCCCGCCGTTTCTCGGTGCGGCCCCAAGGCCAAGTCTGCGTTCCTCGGCCGTTGGCACCGCAGAAGTACGAAGGGACCTCGACTCAGCCGCCGTGCCGGTCCGGGTGCAGATCCTCCACGTCCTGCATCGTGTCCACGTCTCTGGGCATGGTGGAGGAAAACCACACCTCTTCGACCCATTCTGGATGGGCCTGGAGCAACGTGCGTGCCCCTTGGTCGCCTTCGAGACTCATCAGTCGCGGCCACAAGGCTCGATCGATGAGGACCGGGTTCCCACGCTGATAACGGTATTTGGGGACCACGGCCCATGCTCCCGTCTCCTCATACCGGTCGATGAGCTTCTGGACGACCTCCGGATCCACCTCCGGCTGATCTCCCAGCACGATCAAGACGGCGTCTGCTCTGGCTTCGCGCGTGATCGTGTCGAGCCCAACCCTCAACGAGGACGCCATCCCCTCTTCCCATTCGAGGTTCTGGACAACCCCGGCATCGCCGAACTCGACTCGCTCGAGGATGTCCTCGATCCTCGAGCCCAGTACCACCCACGTCTCATCGACCGGGAGACTCGAGGCCATCGCAACCACGTGCTCGAGGAGCGTCGGCCCTCCCCAGTCCAGGAGTTGTTTCGGTTCACCCAGCCTCGTCGACGAACCGGCGGCAAGGATCAGAGCGTCAATATGCATGGGACGTGACTATACGCCGATCCCGAGCCACGTACGGCAGCAGGACATCATCGAACGAAGGCGGCGACCGTCTCGATGTGGAACGTCTGTGGAAAGAGGTCGACCGGAGTGGCCCACTGCAGTCGATATCCACGTTCGGCGAAGTGCCGTGAATCCCGGGCGAGGGATGCAGGATCACACGACACGTACGCGACGGCCCGAGGTCCTCCCGAGGCCACCACATCGACTCCTGCCCTGCCGAGCCCGATGCGAGGTGGGTCGACGATGGCAATGTCCCACGTTCCACCGACTCCGGCCTCGAAACGGTGCCCGACGATCTGCGCCTGCATGCCGTTGAGATTGTGACGAAGGTCTCCGAGCGCCCGGGCGTCGGATTCCACGGCGATGACCTTGCGGACTCCACGACCGATCGTCGCGGCGAACAGACCCACACCGGAGTAGGCATCGATCAGCACGTCGTCAGAACGGGGATCGACGGCCTCACCGACGAGCCGAACAAGGGCCTCCGCGCCGTCCGTGTTCACCTGGAAGAATGCCTCCCCGGAGATCCGGAAACGCGCGTCCGCCACTTCCTCATGGATAAACGGCTCGCCGAGGATCGCTCGCAACCGGCCGCGGCTCGACCGGGCGACACTGGCGCCCCACCCCTCCGCGCCTGGGGGAACGGCTCCCACGACGACGACGAGAAGATCGCCCGTGCGTATCCCGCTGCGAAGCGTCACCTGCCGGACTCCCTCGACCGGGTCGAGACGGGCAAACAGATCTGCAAGAGCCGGCGCGAGTAGATGGCACTGTTCAATGGCTACAGAATCCCTCGACCGTCTGCGATACATCGAGAGACGACCGCCTGCAACGTGGAACGTCATTCGGTTGCGATATCCGAACGATGCACCCGGTGCAACCGTTTCCCGAACCATGGGATCGTCCACTCCTCCGAGATGCTCGAGCTGTCCCCGGACGATTTGCCGTTTTGCATCGAGCTGAACATCGTAGGATGCGTGCTGCCACTGGCATCCCCCACACGTGCCAAAAGCCGGACACGGCGGTGCCGTGCGCAGCGGAGACGGCGCGAGGACCTCCAGAAGCTCTGCCCGTGCCCACGACGACTTCTCTCGCACGATGCGGACACGAATCAGCTCGCCCGGCAGCGCATCCGGTATGAAGACGGCTTTGCCCTGCCATCGTCCCACGACCTCTCCCCCGTTGGCCCAACGGTCGGGAACGAGTTCGATCGGATCAGACATCTTGGCCACGCTGCACATTGATCCAGTCCTCCAGGTCTCGTTTGGAGACCCGCCATACTCTGCCGAACTTCACTGCCGGTATCTCACCTGCTCGCAGCAAGGAGGTGACCACGTATGGTGTCACCTCCATGTACGCACAGATATCGGCGACAGAGAGCCACTCCTTCGCTCCACCGATCTCGATACGCTCCATACCGCTACGGCTTACAGGACCAGTGGCCCCATGCCCCGGCGGGATGCTGGGTGCGAATGGAGTAGTTCACAAGCCATGCGGCCGAGGCGATGTTCGCCTCCGGGTCGAACCGACTGTACCCACCGAACCCGGCCCGAACGCTGGCGATGGCCCATGTGCCCCTGAGGAACTGGAAGAGGCCGGCCGCGCTGGAACGAGAATTCGTTGCATCCGGGTTTCCGCCGCTTTCGCAGTACATGACGGCAAGAGCCTGATCGACGAGCTCAGGTGGGAAGTACTTCTGGACGAGAGGCCGCCATCGTTCTACACCTCTGCCGATGCGAAGCCTTCGCTGCGCCTCGTCATACGCCTTCTGTGCGACCGCTGCATCGTTGCGGGCAGCCCGATACTGTCGATCGGCTTCGTCCACGGCGAGAAACGCCGCGCGAACCTCCACATCCGCCTGCATGAACATCTGCTCGAGAACGTCGACCTGGGAGTTCAGATCGTCTTGAATTCGCTGGAGCCGCTGCTGTTCCGACTCCTGGTCGGAGCGCAGCTCGCTCAGGACGCGGCGCTGGACCGCCAGCTCGTTGATCCGAGCCAGGTCGTCCTCACGCACCGTCTCGGCAACGTCCTCGAGAACGAGCGCCTGTGTGAGGTCGGCGGAGAGCACAACCAGGCCGATGTCGGTCGACCACGCGCTCATGTACGCCTCCACGGCTCGTTCGTTCGCCGTGGTGCGCAGTGATCTGACCAACACCTCTGCATCCTCGATCTGCCCACGAAGTTCGATCACTTTGGAGGAGACCGTGTCGAGATCCGCGCTGGTGCGCTCGACGGCATCGAGCCGCGACAGCAGGTCGGCCTCGATACCGGAGCGGACGAGACTTGCCTGGTTGGCGGCCTGCTGCGCATCGGTCAGCGCCGATTTCGCCCGGTTCGCCTCTTGCCGAGCCTCGTCGACCTCACTCTTGGTCTGCGCGAGCGCAACCCCACCGCCCGGAAGTGAGGCGAAGAGAACGACCGCGGCAACAGCCGCCACGCAAATACTCCGAGGCACCGACATCGCCCCAAGGCTACCTGCCCCACCCAGAACGCGAAAGAAAGACCCCTCTACCGCTTGTTCACTAAGCGTCTCTGGTCTATGTTGACGATTGTCAACGATGTTTATGTGTGTCTTGTGAGGAGGGTACACGGTGGATCCGCTGCGACATCCCGATCTCGTCGAGCTGACCCGTCGCCTTCGCTCCCAGTTCGAAGAGGTCCTCGGTGCCGAGCAGGAAGCCGCGGCAACACTCCACCGGAGGACGCGGACACTGCGCGATCGTTTCCTCGACGCAGAAGACCGACGGGAGCGCGCCAGCGTCGTCACGGTCGAAGGATCGGTCATCGACGGGACCGTCACCGGGGTTGGCCTGGACCATGTAACTCTCGACGGATCGGTGGTCTCCCTCTTCCACATCACGCGAGCACGGTTCCGATGAGTCGTGCATCCGTGGCAACCGTGCTCAGCGCCCGCCCGTGGGAGGAAGTCTTCGTGTCGTTCGCCCGAGAGACGGCAGCGGTGCGGGTCGTCGCTCGAGCGTACGAGCCGGAAGAAGCCACTCGTCGCTCCCCGGGCGTCATCGTGGCCGGATCGGAGACACCGTGGGTCTGCCCGGCCATCGTGAAGGCATGGCGACGCAGAGGTATTCGAGTCGTCGGAATCTATCCCGCCGGCGACGAGCCCGGGAGGCAGCTCTTCGAAACGGCCGGCGCGGATGAGATCCTCCCCGACGACACCTCGTCGCTCCGGCTGCTGCGCACGGTCCAGGCGCTCTCGGTCGCCGCTCCCCCGATCTCACCCGAGGGTACGCTCGTCGCGGTGACCGGTCCCAGGGGGGCGCCGGGACGTACCGAGATCGCCATCGCCATCGCGTGGGGCGCTGCACGAGGTCACCGGACGCTTCTCGTCGATCTCGACCCGCCCTCCCTTGGCATTCGTCTCGGGCTTCGACCTCACCCGGGTCTCGCCGATGCGTTCGATGCCGTCCGATCCTTCGGAGAACTGCCTGACGACCATGCTCGCATCGTCGGACCGATCTCCGTGCTCGCAGGCATCGACGGAGGCCCGCTCACGGCCGCCCTCCGCTGGGAACTCGTTCGCTCGGCGCTCGGTTCCTTCGATGTCGTCGTGGTAGATCTGGGACCATGGCCCCAGGGCGAGACGATCCTGCGACAGGCCGACACCGCCGTGCTCGTGTGTGACGCCGGCCCCACGGGACTCATCCGTGCCTCGATGCTCGTCGACGCGTGGCAGGGGCCCACACCGATACCTCTGGTCAATCGTGCAGACGACCCGGCCGCAACAACCAGAGAGGTGCGCCAGGCACTCGGCTTGGAGCCTGCAGGTCTGATCCCGACACTCGCGAGTATCCGAGCGGCGGCGCGACAGACGTCGGCCCCTCCGCGAGAACTGATCGAGCAGGTCGCACCGGTGCAGCAATCGATCGCAGCGCATCATTCCAGATAGCACCATCCGGGATGCGCCCGTCGTATCCATCCGATCCCGACAGACACATCCCCCGCGGAATCCGGACCGACCATCACACCTCCCGCAAACGACCAAGAGCACGACACCGCCATGCCGGGCGGCAACGAGACCACGGCGCGAAACATGCGACTTCCGTTATGCGTTACGGACCGCTCATGCAAGACTCGCCATCGCACATGAACACACCACCGTCCTGGGTATCCGACGCCGTCTTCTATCAGATCTTTCCCGATCGGTTTGCCAGATCGGAACGGGTCGCCAAGCCGTCGAACCTCGAGTCGTGGGAATCGCCGCCGACCGTCCACGGGTACAAAGGTGGTGACCTGCTCGGTGTCGAAGAGCACCTCGACTACCTGACCGATCTCGGCATCACGGCGCTGTATCTCAACCCGATCTTCTGGTCGGCCGCCAACCATCGCTATCACACGTTCGACTACTACACGGTCGACCCCATGCTGGGAGGTGACGAGGCCTTCGACACCCTGCTGAGCGCCTGCCACGATCGAGGAATCAGGGTGATCCTCGACGGCGTATTCAACCATGCAAGCCGGGGCTTCTTTCCGTTCCACGACGTCGCAGAGAACGGACCTGCCTCTCCATGGAAGGACTGGTTCTTCATCGAGGGCTGGCCGCTGCACCCCTATGAAGAGGACCTGCCTGCGAACTACGACGCATGGTGGGGTCTCCGGGGGCTCCCGAAACTGAACACGGACAACCCGGAGGTACGCGAGTACCTGATGGGTGTCGCCGAGCACTGGATCAGCCGGGGTGCGGACGGGTGGAGGCTCGACGTGCCTCAGGAGATCAAGACGGAGGGATTCTGGGAAGAGTTCCGTACCCGAGTGAAGGCGATCAACCCCGAGGCCTACATCGTCGGCGAGATCTGGAACGACGCAAGGGATTGGATCGCCAAGGGCGACCGTTTCGACGGAACGATGAACTACCTCTTCGCCGGATACACCCTCGCGTTCACCGCCGGATACCGAATCGAGAACAGCCTCGCCGCGGGCCAGAACTATCCCCTCACGCCGGCGCTGGACGGGAACGCCTATCGAGATCGCATCGACAAACTGATCGGTGCCTATCCGAAGCATGCGGCGGAGGCGAACCTCACACTGCTCGGATCGCATGACACACCTCGTGTGTCGAGCGTCTCCGGAGGTGACACGACCTCGGTAGAACTTGCGGCGCTCCTGCAGTTCACGTTCCCCGGCGCACCGAGCATCTACTACGGGGACGAGATAGCCATGACCGGCGGGAGGGATCCGGAATCGCGAGGTGCCTTTCCCTGGGACGACGAGGACGCGTGGGATCACGGTCTGCGAGCGACGTTCAAGTCCTTGATTGCGCTTCGCCGCGACCATTCTTCACTCCGCCACGGCGAGTACCACTCACTCGCCGCGAAGGACCACATGGTCACATTCTCCAGGGTGGGAGCGAGCGAGCGGATCATCGTCGCCGTCAATGCCGGAGACGGCGCTGCATCCGCATCGTTCCGGACCGACGGCCTCGCCGGCAACTACCGAACACTCTGGGGCGATGGTGGCGTCAAGGCAGATCGAGACATCGTGCGGTTGGCTCTGCCGCCCCGAACCGGCGCGGTGTGGCAGGTCGTCTAGGAGTGGCCGGTCGCCGAAGCGTTCCCAACAAGAAGGCACCGCGTCAATCACTGATGACCGAAAACTGAGAACTGACGACTGGCGACTCGAAACCGGCTGCTGCGGGTGCAGCGAGAACTACGCGATGGCCGTTGCCACTCTCCGGCGACGGTCCGGTGCCTTTCCGAACCGACGTTCGTTGGAAACCGGCGTTTCCGGCGCGGCATCCCAGCTCATCCACTTGATGCGACCAGTCTGGAAGAGGCCCGAACTCACGAGTATCTCCTCTCTGGCGACATCGAGATGGACCGCTCCACAACGCGAGCACGCAACGCGGACGATGCCCCCACCGACCGCGACGGGATCCCCGAAATCGTGCTCTTTGCAGGTACGTGCCATGGTGACTCCTGTGCGCGCTGTCAGTGGTCAAAGTACTACAGAGGGCGGGCGCGGCGGGGGGCCAACCAGGGTCTCATCCCAGTGACTAGTGCCTCGGCAGGCAACGTTCGTGAGGTCGATGCCGAGTCTCGTGTCTCGTACTGGAGTACCGCCGGACGTGACGAATCAGGTGCAAGAGTTGCCTGCCGGGGCAGAGCACCGGCCTCCCGGTTCCGGGCACCTACTTCTCGAGGAAGATCCGCTCGGAGAGGATCTGGGCGATGTCCTTGATGGGGATCTCCACCCCCAGCTCCTTGACCCCATCGTCCATCATGATGAAACAGAACGGGCAGGCGACCGCAACCTCGTCTGCACCGGTGGCGATCGCCTCCTGCGCGCGCTCGATGTTCACCTTCTTGCCGACCCGATCCTCCATCCAAAACTGGGCGCCACCGGCGCCACAACAGAACGACGAACTCCCCGAGCGGTCCATCTCGACGAGACCGGCGCCGACGACGGAACGAGGAGCCTCATAAACATCGTTGTACCGGCCCAGATAGCACGGATCGTGGTAGGTGATCTTCTTCCCATCTGACGCCTCGGGACTCAGCCTTCCCGTTTCGACGAGGGCCGAGAGCAGTTCGCTGTGATGGACCAGCTCATAGTCGCCACCGAACTGTGGATACTCGTTCTTGAGCATGTTGAAGCAGTGAGGGCACTGGGTGATGATCTTGCGCACACCCAGGTCGCCCATCGTCTCGATGTTCTCCAACGCCAACTGCTGGAAGACATACTCATTGCCGGATCGTCGGGCAGGATCACCGCAGCACTTTTCTTGCAGACCGAGAATCGCGAAGTCCACTCCGGCTTCGTGGAGCAGCTTGGCGGTGGCGACGGCCACTTTCTGATTACGGTCGTCGAATGACCCTGCACACCCGACCCAGTACAGGTACTCGGCGCTCTCCACACCGTCTTCACCGAAGATCTTGACATCAAAGTCGAGCTGACTGGTCCATGCCGCACGGTCCTGTTGGCCCATCCCCCACGGATTACCCTGGTTCTCGAGCGCCAGGTAGGTCTTGCCGAGTTCCGACGGGAAGTCCGACTCCATCATCGACAGATACCGGCGCATGTCGAGGATCTTGTCGACGATCTCGATGTTCACAGGGCACACCTCGTCACAGGCGCGGCACGTCGTGCAGGACCACACTTCCTCGGTGCTGATCCGTTCGAAGACGTTGTCTGCAGTGACGGTGATCGCAGCGTCCGCCATGACCGTCGGAGAGACGGCCGGGCTTCCCGTCGCCGTTGCCACCTGCCCGAGCTTGAGGATGATCTCCCTGGGGTCGAGTGGCTTACCCGTCACGTTGGCCGGGCACACCGACATGCACCGGCCACACACCGTGCACGCATCGGTATCGAGGAGCTGTTTCCATGTGAAGTCCGCAACCACCGAGGCGCCGACCGTCTCGATGTCCTCGGCTTCCATGAGGTTGGGCATCTCCCGCATCGCTCCCTTGGGCCGCTCACGTGGAGAGAACACCATGTTGGCCGGAGACAGAAGCATGTGCCGCAGCTTGGTGGTCGGCAGCAGCACGAGGAAACCCACGAACGAGATGACATGCAGGACCCACAAGATCCGATGCCACACCTGTGCCACGGCAGCCGGGAAGAGAAAGCTCAGCGGGTACCCGATGACCGACCACGTCTCGAACGAAGGGCGCCCGGCAAGGGAGATCCGTGCCGCTTCGACGAGGAGTCCGGTGATCCCGATCATTGCCAGCGTGAGCAGGATCCAGGCGTCTTCGTCCCTGGTCTTGGACCGGAGCCGCCACGGACGCCGCCCGTACCGACGGGCGACCGCCCACAGCACACCTGTCACGAACACGACGCCGGCCAGATCGAGCACCGCGGAGTAACCCTGGTAGAAGCCACCTTGGAGGAACTTCATGCGCACCGGAAGGAGGTGGTCGATCTCGAGGGTGACCGTGCCCAGGAACAGGACGACGAACCCCCAATAGATCATCGCGTGCATCCATCCGGCGCTCCGTTCTTCGAGGAGCGTGCGCATGCGAAGACCCGAGTCGAGGGCCAGCACCCGTTCCTTCCACTGTCCCCAACGACGTTCGAAGGCGCCGCGCTCCCAGTTGCGTGCCCGCAAGGAAAACAGGTAGAGGCTCAATGCGAGAAACACGCCAACCCCTACGTAGAAGACGGCGATGAGTGCATCGGGGACATCCCCGAAGATCACTCTCCCAACGGCAGGAACGAAGTGGCCAGGCAGCGTTCCGAGCCACCAGAGGAGCAGTGTTGCAAAGAACGTGACGACGGCGAGGGCGCCCAGGACCCTGCTGGCGGTCGGGCGGCGACGAGGTTCCATCCTGCTCCTTCAACGCGGGCAGGCGCAAGTGTACCGGTCGAAAACGTCCCTCCCTGCGCGAACGCGGGGCGGCTTAAACCGCCCCGCCTCGACCTTGGGATCAAGCCTCTTCGGTGAGCCCGAGTTCCTTTCGCAGCTCCTCCAGCTTCGCGTCGGCCTGTGTGACCGATATCGCCTCACGAAGTTCCGCCTCGGCCCCTTCGGGCGTGGCCTCGCGCAGTTCCGCCTTGGCTTTCGCCTGGGACAGCCGTTGTGTGATCTTCTCCTCCACTCTGTCGAGGCTCGGAGCGTCAACCTCCATGGAGACAGAGATCGATTCGATCGTTTTGTTGACGGCCTCCTGCATCTTCGCCTGCTGGAGACGGCCGATCAGTTCCATCTTCTTGGCGGCCAGCTCCTGCAACCGCATGGCGTTCTGTTCGACTGCCCGCTTGGCATTCTCGGCTTGCGTGACCGCGATTCCGTACTGCTCCTTGAATCCGGCCAGGTTGTTCTCCGCCGCCTGGAGCCTCATGGCGAGGCTCTGTGCAGCACGGGTCCATTTTCCGACCGCTTCGGTGTCTCCCGCCTTCTTGGCCTCGTCGGCTCTCAACAACGCCTGCTTGGCCATTTCCCGCGCCTCACCGAGATCGTCCGCTGCGCTCTCGATCTTGGCTTCGAGTTGCGTACGGTGGGCAATCACCTGAGCGGCCTGGTTCCGGAGCTTCTGGTCCTGCTGCCTGGCCTCGTTGATCGCCTGCTCGACCTCCACCTCCGGGTCCATCGCCCGCTCTGCGGCGCCGCGAAAGAGCGTCACCAGATACCCCCAGAGTCGTTTCAAGAACCCCACTGCTTTCCTCCTGTTGTGTGTGTTTTCATCCTAAGTGGTCAGCGCCGCCTCCGGCGCGCCCGACCCTTTGGCGCCGTGGACGCCGACCGTCTGGCAGACGTCCTCGAACGAGGAGTGGCGGTGGCCCGCCGGATCGAGCGGGATCGAACAGACCCGACCCGCCGCGATGAGCGGCTCCGATACTGTGCCGCCGTCCCCATGCCGGCCACCGCCATCTGGAACACATCCATCCAGTCGAGTCCCCCACCGCCGTACGACCGCGGCGCCATGGGCGCGGGTACACGACGGCCGCCAACGAGAATGTCGCGCGGCGTTGGCTGTTCACCATTGCGAAGCTTCTCGGCACAATCGCGACAAACGCTCACCGTTTTCGTCCCGGCCGGCGTTGTGATCGTCGCCTCCTCCGTCCCACCCCGGTGTGTCGGGTCGAAGAAACACGACGAAGGGTGGTCCTGCGGTTCAGGCGGTACGGCGCGGCCCTCGGTGATCGCATCGGCCGCTTCGAGCTGCCAGCGTGCCCGGTCCAACCGATCAGGGAGGCCCTCGAGAGCGGCGAGTGTATCCGCGGCTTCGAAGGCGTCTTGTGCAGCATCGAACGTGGCGGTGGCGGCCCGATAGTGCTCGGTGGCCTCATCGTTGGCGGCAACCGATACCTGGTCGCTCAGCTCGATGATTCGGTTGGCGATCGCGTCGAGCTGCGTCTTGATCTCGTTGCGAGCCTCCTCGATCCTCCGCCGTTCGATCTTCTCGTCGCCTCTCTTCCCTCTCCATATCGCCACGGCCACGATCCCGATGACGACGACCACCACTGCGATGGGAATCAGTCCCCCACCCCCGGCCGAGCCGCTCGGCACCGTTGCAGGGGTCGTCGAAGCAAGGGAATCCGCGAATGCTCGGAAACCTTCGACATAGCTGGTGTCGAAGAGATCGATGGCGGCATCGAGAGCGTCACCGAGCTGCACGTCGGAGAAGTCGCTGCTGACCGCCCCCAGATCCGTCGGTGCCACCACGACCACGGTTCCGCCGGGCAGCGCCGCGAGGATGTCTCTGGCAACCGTGTCGGCGCCCTCCGGGGGGTCTTCGACGAGCGCCACGAAGTAGAGGGCCGGGGTGTCGGGAAGATCGGTAACGAGTTGCTCCATGGCGTCGACGTCGACCGGTGCGCCCTCCTCGATGGCGTAGTGACGGAATGCCGCCTGGTCGGCAAGTGAGGTGGTGTCGACCGCCAGTGCCGACTGCATCAGCAGAGCCTGAAGTCCAATGACAAGGAGGACGATGGCTCTCATGACATCTCTGCCGTCAAGCGATCGACATGCCCCTTGGCGCGAACGTTGCGGTATGCCCGAAACACCGTGGCGTCGGGCCCGATGACAAACGTGGAACGAATGATTCCCTCGTACTCCCTGCCGTAGTTCTTCTTCGTTCCCCATGCGCCGTACGCCTTGGCGACCGTATGGTCCTCGTCAGAAAGCAGCGGGAAATTCAGGTGTTCCTTGTCCTTGAATCTCGCCAGTCGCGAAACGGGATCGGGACTGATACCGACGACGGCATACCCCGCTTCCTGCAGACGATCCCTGCGATCTCGGAAATCACACGCTTCCGTCGTACAGCCGGAAGTCATGGCCTTCGGATAGAAGTACACGATGAGATGCCTGCCCCTGAAGTCATCGAGCGAGACCGTGTTTCCCGCATCATCCGCGAGTTCGAACGCGGGCGCCTGGTCACCGGATTCCAACACTGTTCACACCTCCCTTTCCGGACCAAGATTAGAAGGCTGTCGCATAATGCCGGTATCTCGTATTTCGTACTTCGTATCGCTACCTGCAGTGCTGCAAAACCGTAGGGCGGGAGTAGAGACCGGCGCGTCGAGGAGAAGAACGCAGCGGGTGGAGCGTCCTCTGGCCTCCCGGAGGAGCGAAGCGAGCACGGCGAAGCCAGGAGCAGAGACCGACGCGCCTACGGGCCCAGGGTTGACGACGACTCACCGCGACGTGGAATCGAGTGTTCCCAGTCGGCCAGCAGGGTCCGCAGCGCCGCCACGAAGGCCAGCGGCTGGTCGAGGATGAGGTGGTGATGCGCCTCGGGAATGGATACGACCGGTGCATTGTGACCCATGAGATCGTACATGTGCTCTGCGATATCGGGCGGGACGATCACGCTGAACTCACCGCGAAACAGCGCGACTCGCGTTGTGATCGCCTGGAGCCGTTCCCCCAGCGGGCGATAGGCCTGATCGAAGATGCGAGGGTCGAACTTCCATGTCCACCCGTCCGGAGTCTCGTGCAATGATTTTCTCGCGATGAAGTCGACGATGTAGGTGTTCTCGCATGGCTGTGGCGGAATCAGGCGAAATCGCGAGAGGGCGGTCTCGAGATCCGGATAGCTGCCGGGCGATACGAACGCCTGGCCGCGCGCCGCCTGCTCGGATTCGGGGTCCGGCCGGCGCACCGGTGTGTCGACGATCACCGCGCCCGCCAGATCATTCCCGAACGCCGCAGCCGTCTCGATGATGACCATGCCGCCGAGACTGTGACCCACCACGACGGGTGGGCCCGGGAATCCGGCATCGGCCACCACCGCCATCACCTCACGCGACCACACCTCCCTCGAGTACTCCGAGTGCCTCCCGCTGTCACCGTGACCGGAAAGATCGAGTGCCACCACATGCCACCGTTCGGTGAACAGCGGGGCGAGGTGACTCCACCAGTGGGCGTGCGCCGCGCCACCATGGAGGAACACGAGCCCAGGCATGTCGGGATCACCCCAGCCCAGGTAGTGGATGGGGCAGCCATTGACGTCGATCGTGTGCTCGTCGGGCTCCATGGCGATCGCCTTGCGGAACCAGCCTGGTGGTTGTGAAACGCTCATCGCCGGAACGGTAGTCCATTCCTCTCCGTGGCCGAGTCGATCCCTGTCGCCGAATACGCGCCTACACGGTGTCGATGGACACATCGCCCAGCGGCACAGAGCCACGCGGTGCTCGCAACGGGCAGGCAGCACGATCGGTGATGAC
Source organism: Actinomycetota bacterium (assembly GCA_013152275.1). Lineage (NCBI taxonomy): Bacteria > Bacillati > Actinomycetota > Actinomycetota bacterium. The sequence goes on from JAADGS010000089.1 coordinate 13,356, forward strand.
ATCGTCGATACAACCCCACACAGTGATCGCCAGATATATGAATACCTGAACTTGTATTCATATATTGTTCTCTCTAACGTCTCTCCAACGATGCTCGACGCCACATCAGCTCGAACGCGATTCATTCACCCGGAGCGAGTCGCCGACGTCCAGGATCGCCTTCCAAGCCTCACCGGGGCAAGGGCGCTGGCCGATCAGTTCAAACTGCTCTCAGACCCCGCACGAGTTCGCCTGATCTACGCGCTTCTCGAAGCCGGCGAGCTCTGTGTCGGCGATTTGGCCGGCCTCGTCGAACTCAGCGAATCGGCAACGAGCCATCAGCTTCGCCAACTCCGGGCCGCCAGTCTGGTCACCTACCGGAAGGAAGGACGGATCGTCTACTACCGCCTCGCGGACACACACATCCGTCTCCTGCTCGACGTTGCGAGCGAGCACTACCGCCACACGCACACATCATGAGCACAGGGCATAGTCACGCCTCCGTCTCGGCCGGCGCCAAGCATATCGGGCGCCTGTGGGTCACCTTCGGACTGGTCGTCGTCTTCATGGTCGTGGAGGCGGTCACGGCTCTTCTGTCCGGATCATTGGCGCTGCTGTCGGACGCCGGCCACATGGCCACCGATGCCGTAGGTCTCGGGATGTCACTCGCAGCGATCATTGCGGCGACCCGGGTCCAAAGCTCCGGCAACCTGACCTATGGGGTGTACCGCCTCGAGATCCTCGCGGCACTCGCCAACTCCGTGTTGCTTCTCGGTGTTGGAGCCTATGTGCTCGTGGAAGCGGTGAAACGACTCGAGGACCCGACCGCAGTGATGAGCGGACCGATGTTGATCGTGGCCATCCTTGGCCTCATCGTGAACATCGTGTCGTGGTTGCTGCTTCGGAAAGGGGCCAAGGAGAGCCTCAACCTGGAGGGCGCCTTCCTGGAAGTCGTGGCGGACGCGATCGGCTCCGTCGGCGTCATCGCCGCCGCTCTCATCTTGCGCTATACGGGGTGGCTGTACGCGGATCCCTTGTTCGGCGCGGCAATCGGCCTGTTCATCATTCCCCGAGCCTGGCGTCTCGGGCGCAAGGCCATCCGCGTTCTCATCGAGGCCGCCCCAACCGAGATCTCCGTCAGCGAGATGCGCGAGCGGCTCCGCGTCCTACCTGGTGTCATCGATGTTCACGACCTGCACGTGTGGACCCTCACCTCTGACATGAATGTGGCATCGGCGCACCTCATGATCGACCAAACGTTGGATTCGCACCCGGTCCTCGACCAGGCTCGGGACCTCCTGAAAGAGGAGTACGGCATCACCCATGCCACCCTCCAGGTGGAACCCGATACACACGAAGGATGCGAGGACGCGACCTGTTGATCGACGATCCGGATTCCAGATCGTCACGATCCGCCCACACCGGATCCCGCCACATTCGGCTGCGCGAACTGCTGCAGTCACGTCCCGTACGCTGGTCACTCTCGTCGGGCCTCCTGCTCGCCACAGGTTTCGCCGCCGGACGCCTCGACGCACCGGATCTGGTGAGTTCGGGTCTCTACATCCTCGCCCTCGTCGCAGGAGGGCGATTCTTCGCCACAGAGGCGATGGAAGAACTCATCGAGGGACACCGGATCGACATCGAGCTGTTGATGACCGTCGCCGCCGTCGTCGCCGGGATCCTCGGCGAGTGGGGAGAAGCTGCCACGCTGGCTTTCCTCTACTCGATATCCGAAGCTCTGGAAAGCTTCACGGAGGACCGCTCCCGCCGGGCGATCGAGGCGCTCTTCGAGCTGGCGCCAAGAATCGTCACACGAATCGATCCCGACGGAACCGAAACCGACATCGCCATAGAGCAGCTCGAAGTCCGAGATCGCTTCCTCGTCCGGCCGGGTCAGAATGTGGCGACCGACGGTGTGGTCGTCGAGGGCTCGTCGGCCGTGAACGAAGCGGCGATCACCGGGGAATCCATGCCGATGGAGAAATCGCCGGGTTCCCGCGTGTACGCGGGAACCACGAATGCACAGGGAGCGCTCGTGATCGAGGCGACGGCGACCTTCGCAGACAACACACTCTCGGCCATCGTTCGTCTCGTCAAGGAGGCCCAGGAGCAGAAGGGCCGTGGACAGCGGTTCATGGAACGGTTCACCCGTCACTACTCACCGGCCGTGCTCGCCACAGGCGTGGCCGTCATGCTCGTGGGTGGGTTCGTGACCGGCGAGTGGGCAAGATGGGCCGAACGGTCGGCCATCGTGCTGGTCGCCGCCGCACCCTGCGCCCTGGTCATCTCGATCCCGGTGACCTACGTCGCCGCCATCGGCAATGCGGCGCGCCGAGGCGTACTGATCAAAGGGGGCGTCTACCTCGAAGAGCTCGCCCAGGTGCGCGCAGTGGCGCTGGACAAGACCGGCACGCTGACTCGTGGAGAGCCACGGGTGACCGCCCTGGTTCCGCTCACGACCATCTCCGAGGACGACGTCCTGACGATCGCTGCCGGCATCGAACGCTCCTCGGAACACCCCCTGGCGCGCGCCATCGTGTCGGCAGCGCGCGAGCGCGGCCTGGATTCTCCGGCGGTGTCGGACTTCCAGACCGCACCAGGCGCAGGAGCCCGTGCAACGATCGACGGTGCCGTCTACGTGATCGGCTCGCCGAGCTATCTGGAGCGCCTGGGCATACGCGTGGACACCGACATCGTCGCCGATCTGGAGGCATCCGGCGCGACCGCCGTCGTGCTGACACGGGACCGTGAGCCCCTCGCGGTGATCGGGATCGCCGATGAACTCCGGCCCGATGTCGCCGATACGCTCCACGGCCTCCGTGGTTTCGTGGACCATCTCGTCATGCTCACCGGGGACAATCCCCGAACGGCCTCCGCCATTGCCAGAGATCTCGGCCTGGACGAGGTGCTGGCAGGGTTGTCCCCATCGGACAAGGCGGCTGCCATCAACCGGCTCGTCGAACGCCACCGACATGCCGCCATGGTCGGCGACGGCGTCAACGACGCCCCCGCGTTGGCTGCCGCTTCCGTGGGCATAGCGATGGGCACCGCCGGGTCCGACGTGGCCCTCGAAGCCGCCGACGTGGCCCTGATGGCAGACGATCTCTCCAAACTCATCGACGCGTTCACGATCGGACGACGAACACGACGGGTGGTGGCTCAGAACATCACCATGGCCCTCGTCCTGCTGGCGGTGCTGATACCCGCGGCGCTCGCCGGTCTGCTGTCCCTTCCGGCCGCGGTTCTCGCCCATGAGCTCTCCGAGATTGCGGTGATCGCAAACGGGACGAGACTCGCCCGCTGAACTCTGCCGGTTCCCCGTGTCAGGTCAAGTCGACGGGATCCTGATCACGAATGTCGCACCTTCTCCGAGTCCGGCGGATGTCGCCGTGATGTCTCCGCCGTGTTGTCGAACGATGCCGCGTGCGATCGTCAGGCCGATACCGGTTCCCCCGGGTCCGGAGTGGTCCACCCGATAGAAACGCTCGAATACCTGCGTCTGCTGGTCAGGAGTCAGACCGAGTCCGGTGTCGGTCACTCGGACAAGCACATCCGAGCCCTCGGATCCGATATCGACGGAGACACGCCCTCCCGCCGGCGTGTAGGCAAGCGCGTTCCCGATCACGTTGATGAGCACCTGCGAAAGGCGATCACGGTCGCCTCGGACGTGCAGCTCTTCCCCCGCCTCGACTTCGACGGCGACACCCTTGGCTTCGAACTGGACCTGCAGGTGCTCGATCACCTGGGTAACGAGTCGTGTCAGATCGAGTTCCTCGAGGTTCAACGGCTGAGCACCCTCTTCTGCCCGGGACAGCGCTCCCAGGTCCTCCGTCAGCCGCTTGAGCCGCCGAACTTCACGATCCCAGGCCGCGAGCATTTCCGGGGTCGGCTCAAAAACACCGTCGAGAAGCCCTTCGACGTACCCCTCGATGGTGGCGAGCGGCGTTCGGAGCTCATGAGCAACCTCCGAGATGAGTCGCACCCGCCGTTGTTCCGTCTCGTCGAGCGCCTGCGCCAGAGCGTTCACGTCTCGAGCAACCGCCGCCAGCTCTATCTCGGCAGGGAGGTCGACCCGCTCCTCGTACGAACCGCCTGCCATGCGACGCGTCACCCTGCGGATCGATGCCAGCGGAGCAAGGATTCTCCGGGTCGCGAACGACGCGATCGCCATCCCGGCGAGACCGGCCACCAGGAGCGCCACGGCAAGCGCACGACGTAGCGATCCGTCGAACGCGTCGCGCAGACCCTGCTCGACGGTTGGCGTGAGGAAGCCCTGCGACATACCCGACATGTCCCGACCCGTCATCATGTCGTCCATGATCATGTCCGGAGACATCATCATCTCATTCATACTTCGGACGTCGCCTTCGAAGTACGCGGGGGCCAGCAGCTCGACCATCACGACCAGCGTGACTGCGCCGATCAGGATCACGACGAGATATGACACCATGAGCCTCGTGCGCAGACTCCCGAACGGCCGTGTCATGGCGCCTCGCCGATGAACTTGTAGCCCACACCGCGAACTGTGGCGATGAAGCGGGGATCGGCGGAATCCTCACCGAGACGCTTTCTCAGATTGGAGATGTGTACGTCGACCACTCGGTCCATCAAGAAGTAGTCCCCACCCCATACCTGTTCCATGAGCTGATCTCGCGTGAACACCCTCCGGGGCGCGCGAGCGAGGGTCGAGAGGAGATCGAACTCGAGCGCGCTGAGCTCCACAGGCCGCTCCTCGCAGAACACCTCCCTGGCACCGAGGTCGATACGAAGGCCTTCGAACTCGAGTAGATCGCCACGTCCGTGCACAGATCGGGCTCTGCGAAGCACCGCGGTGATACGAGCGGTGAGTTCCCTCGGCGAGAACGGTTTGGTCACATAGTCGTCTGCGCCAACCGTCAGTCCAACGACCCGATCGACCTCTTCCGTCCGTGCGGTCAGCATGATGACCGGGACATCGGATGTGACGCGTAGCTCGCGGAGCACTTCGAATCCGTCGAGGCCCGGGAGACCAACGTCGAGAACCACGAGATCAAAGTCCCGAGATGCGAGCAGAGCGAGCCCCTGCTCGCCGTCGGTCGCCTCCGTCACCTCGAACCCGCCGGCGGCGAGGTAGGACGACAGCATGATTCGGAGATCTTCCTCGTCGTCGATGACAAGGATCCGCTTTCCTTTCATGACAACGATGGTAGGGCGCAGGATCTCCCGCGCCCGACCGATTCGTTCACCCGGGGGCTGCTGCTACCGGCCGCCACGCATGCCACCACCGTTGCCATAACCCGGCGTCGACCCGTTGCCATAGCCGGAGCCCATCATCGAGCCGTGGCCGGAACCGTCCGCGCCCCACATGGATTCGTGCATCTCATCCATTCGGTCATGGTCCGGGTCGTTACCGTTCCAGACCGAATCGTGCATCTCGTCCATCCATTCTTCCGACTGCACACCATCGGCGCCTCGCATCGAAGCGTGCATCTCGTCGGTGCACTCATCACCGTTCCGGGCCGAGTCGTGCGTTGCGTCCATCCCTTCATGCCCGACACCTGCCGGAATGATGCCGGGAGTCGAGACCGGCGAGGGAGCTGGTGCCGGTGCTTGGGAGAACGCAAAGGCGACGGCCGGTGTCACGAGCAAACCGAGGATCACGGCCCCCGCTATCAGATATCTTTTCTTCATGATGATCATGTCCTTCCTGCTCATCGGGATCCGGATGATGTCCGTCTCCCGCTCCGTCTTGTCTGTTGGGATACAGCCAAGCGGATCGGCATCAAGGAACGTCCGATGGCTCGGTAAAGCTTCTGTAATGACGCGCACCCGCCTCAGGTCGGTCCGTAGGAGCGACCTGAGGCCCGAGCCACGAGGGCCCTTCGTTCCGAACACGGGTCGCTCATCTGTCGGGCCCTCCGTCACGTTCACGTCCTCGAACCGGACGCGAAGGCGGCCCCCAATCGAGAGAGCGACCGTTCGACAAAGCGCCGGCTGTGCGACCGTTCCCCTCGACCCTCACCTGGTCCGTCGGTAGCAGGGCCCACCGGCGAATCCCACTGCAGTGCTACGAGCCTGGCGGGGCCTGGAGATTGCCACCTACCCTCGATTGAGGCACTTCCCCTCGCAGCATGGTGTCCAAGGTGGAGCTCAGGAGGCCTGCGTTGGACTCACCGACGATCTTCGCCGCCACGATCCCCTCGGGATCGATGAAGAACGTCTCGGGGATGCCATAGACGCCATACTCGATGGCCACACGCGAGCCTTCGTCCGTCACACTGTCATACCCGCGGCCCAACTCGTCCAGGAACCGGATCGCCGCTTCCGGCTTGTCCTGGAACACGATGCCGACGAAACGAACACCCTTGTCCTCGTATCTGAGTGCGGTCCTCACGAGATCATTGTGTTCGGCCCGGCAGGCGACACACCATGATGCCCAGAAGTTCACCACGACGATCTGGCCTCTGAGGCTTTCCAGTGACAAGGTCCCTTCCTTCTCGAGGTAGGGAAGCTCGAACGCGGGAGCTTCCTTTCCGAGAAGCGGAGACTTCACCAAGCTGGGGTCCATCCCGAATCGGCTGCCGAAGACCACTCCCAACAAGATGCCGGCCACGGCAACCAGCACCGCGGCCCACCGCGCGTATCGAACACGCGGCGCAGTCTCGTCCTTGTCGATCCCGAGGCGCTTGTCGCCGTCCTGACGTACCTCCCCCTCGGGTTGCTTGGATTCGGGCTTCATGCATCTCCCTCGACGAACCGCCAGAGCGAACAAGATCTGCGCCGGTTCACATCTTGTGGCTCCTACGCCCTTGATGTCCTACAGATCGTAGTAGCCGGCGACTTTCTGGCCGAACCCGTCAGAGTGTGGCTCTCCACACCCGCACCGTCATCCCTGCCCTGAATCGTTTCGACGGTCTCTCTCCAGCCCGCGCTCTCCCAGGCGAGACCATCGTTCCTCTACCGTCGCCGTGCGGGTGTGGTGTCCCGACGCCGTCGCGACAGTGCCATCCATATGCCACCCGCTACGACCGGAATGGGGAGCAGCCACACCACCAGCGTCTTCCCCGAGAAAGGAGGATCGAGCAGGATCGCCTCCCCATAGGAGGCCTCGAAATACGCGATGATCTGATCGTCGGTCTCGCCTGCCGCAACCTTTTCCTCAACGACGTCCATCATCGCTCTGGCAGTCTCGGATGGAGATGTCGCGATGGACTCGCCCTGGCACACGGGACACATGATCCGGCGCCCGATGGCGAGCACCCGGTTTTCCGGGGTCGGATCCCCGAGGACGAAGCCGATGATGACGATGGCCGCCAACAGCAGGGTCAGCAGCGTGCCGGGCAGTCGGGAACTAGACATGCGCCGTCCGCTCTACGGTCGTTCGGTCTCGTTCGGGCTTCTTGACCACGCGGGACCACAGAGCCGCGATCGCGGTGAGGAAGCCGCCCACCCAAACCAACCAGATGAGTGGAAACCAGAAGATGCGAATGGCAACGTTCTGCTCATCGAGGCTCTTCAGTGACAGGTACAGATCTCCCTGCAGCGTCGCATCGATATCCGGCGTCGCTACCGAATCGAGCGACTGCGGATACTGGTTGAGGCGGGGTTCGAGCACCGAAACCATCCTGCCGTCCTTCGCGACCTCGATGCGGGCACCCGTGACACTCCGATTCGGTTCTTGGCGCTCGAAGCGCTGCATGTACGTGAGGTCGAAACCTGCGACCGACACGGTGTCTCCCGGAGACATGACTGCACTCGTATCCACCGCCAGGTTGGCGGAGAACGCGATGCCGATGGCGAGCAGGGCAACCCCCAGATGGGACATCTGTCCTCCCCAGTACCCCGCGTCACTGCGCAGAACACGCAAGATCGCGGCCGGAACGGACAGCTCGCGCCGATCAGCGACCTTGCGTGCCGATACGGACAGATGCCGAACGATCACCGATATCACAAATGACGCCGCGAGGACCGTCATCAGCAGATAGGGGTTGCGATAGCCGAGGACGACCATGACCGCCGTCACTCCCAAGGCGGCCCGAAGTGGAACACGAATCCGGCCCCACACGACAGACCCCTTCGCTGCCCGATACGGTGTCACGGGCCCGATCGCCATGGCCAGCAGCAACCCGATCGAGAGAGGAATCGCCATACGGTCGAAGAATGGGCGCCCGACGCCGACCCTGTCGCCCGTGATCGCCTCGACCACCATCGGATAGAGGGTTCCCGTGAGCACGATGAAGGCGAACACCGTCAGCAAGAGGTTGTTGCCGAGAAACACGCCTTCCCGACTGGCCAGCGAGTCCAGACGCGGAGAGGAGGCGACCAGGTGCACCCTGGCGGCGAAAAGGCCGAACGATGCCACCAGCACCACCATGAGGAACCACAGGAGAGCCGGCCCGATCGGAGACTGGCTGAAGGCATGAACCGAGTTGATCACACCGGATCGAGTGAGGAATGTACCGAGGATGGTCAGGGCGAACGCCGCGATGACCAGAACGAAGTTCCAGGCCTGCAGCATGCCGCGACGTGCCTGTACGACCGAAGAGTGCAAGAAGGCCGTGGCGACCAACCATGGCAGGAATGAAGCATTCTCCACCGGATCCCAGGCCCAGAAACCACCCCAGCCCAGCACCTCGTAGGACCAGAGTCCACCAACGACGATCCCCAGCGTGAGGAACATCCAGGTGATCAGCGTCCAGGACCGAGTGCGACGCAACCACTCCGTGCCACTAGAACCCCGCATGAGTGCCGACATCGCGAACGCGTACGGAACGGTCAGCCCCACGTATCCGATATAGAGCGTTGGAGGATGGACGGCCATGAGCGGGTGATTCTGGAGCAGCGGATTCGGGCCCCGCCCCTCGAGAGCAGCGAGAGCCGGAGCCCAGGGCAAGTTGCTGGCCTGGAAACAGCCGACCGAAGCAGGCGCGACACAGACGGCAAAAGGATTGGAGATGCTGGCCATGAGTGCAAAGAAGTACACCGAGACGATGCCCAGTACCGCCAGCGCTCCCGCACCGAGAGGATCGGGGCCTTTCCTGCGAGCAAGGCCCCAGTAGACAGTGAGAATGAACACTGCGAGAACCAGGCCCCACAGGACGATGCTGCCTTGCAGCGCGCCCCAGGCCGATGCCGCCTTGTAGAGAAGCGGAGTCGTTCTGGTGGAATTGTTTGCCACATAGCTGATCGAAAAGTCGTCAGTGAGAAGGGCGACCTCGAGGCTGGTCATCGCTACCACGGCACCGCCGACAAGACCGTACACGGGCCACTTCAGACGCGACGCGACTGCCGCAGAAGGTCTCACCATGCCGCGAAACCCGCTCACCACCAGCCAGGCAGAGGAGACGAGGGAGATGACGACACCCAGATAGCCGACGATGGCGGTCACGACCGCCGCCTTCCACTGCATCGAAACGTTGGCGCAAGTTCATCGATATCGGCGATCCCTCTCATCATGCCTGGAACTTGTGCCATCAGCGTCTCCGTTGAAGATCAGAAGCCAGAGGAACAGCGTTGAGAATCGCGAGCACACCGAACCCGGCCGGACGTTTTATACGACGCAGCGTAGTAGTTGAATCCGGACCTGCCGAACTGACGGCGATCTGATACAGCACGAAATGACAGTCAGATCGGGGGCCAGCCAAGTCGGGCAAAGGCGCTCTGAAGAGGGATGAAGATCGCCCGCCAGATACCCGAGGTGAACATCACTCCAACCGCAACAAGCATCGAACCACCCACCATCTCCACTCGCCTGCCGTTGCGCTTCAGCCACGCCAGCGACCCCCGGGCTCGCTGGAACCCCAGGGCCACCAACACGAAGGGAATCCCCAGTCCGAGAGAGTAGATCGCAAGGAGCGCCCCACCCCACATGACCGTCTGGGTTGCACCGGCGACCGTGAGGATCGTGGCGAGAATCGGACCGATGCACGGTGTCCAACCGACAGCAAAGGCCATCCCCATTGGGAAAGCACCCTTCAATCCTCGCGGAGCCCGCGTCATGTCCAGACGGAGTTCCCGGTGATACCCGGGGATTCGAAGGACGCCCAACATGGCGAGTCCCATCACGATGATCCCGACACCTGCTATGCGGGTGATGAGATCGACGTTCCTCAAGAAGAGGGATCCCACGAGCGCAAACGACGCCCCGAGGGCAGTGAACACAACGGTGAAACCCCCGACGAAGAGCAGTGCTGCTTTCAGGATCGTCGACCGCGCGGCACGATCTCCGAGATCCTCCACCGGCAACGCCGACATGTACGACAGATACCCGGGAATCAACGGCAGACTGCACGGAGAGCTGAAGGAGACGATGCCGGCTATCAGAGCGAGAACCGCGAGTATCACGTCTGTCATACAACGACGCAGTGTAGTCGTCGCACCCGGCGGCTCCTCCTACAACCCTGCTCGTGCCTCCCCTGCGGCCAAGGCACTTGGCGACCGTGCACCTCTCATCGAGACGGATCAGCCCTGCACTCTTATCGGAGTGGGCTGGAACTCGATCTCGTCGCCTTCTACGTCGAGCTCATAGCGATCCAGCGGGCGGGGCGGCGGACCCGAAACGACGTTTCCGTTCTCGTCGTACACACCGGCATGGCATGGACAGTAGAACTGCCTGCGATCCTCCACCCACCGCACTCGACAGCCCAGATGCGTACAGATGTTCGACATGCCGATGAAATCGCGTCCATCGTCCGTCTTCACATAGACGGCAATATCCTCGGTCGTCGTCTGCCAACCCGTCGTGTAGTCGACCGAAGTCTTTAACAGGGTCGGTTCGCCGAGCGCGACGTTCCTCGTCGAACCCAGCGGAAGCCATTCGGCGCCTGCTTCGGCTTGCTTCGGCGGCAGGATGTATGCCACGGCCGATGCACCGAACACGGCGCCGATGGCCGCGAGCATGACGGTTATTGCCCTGCGAAGGAATGTGCGTCGACCGATCGAGTTGCTCACCATCGCCTCCTCTCTCAGTCCTCGCCAAGAAAGCCTACTACGACAGAATGTCGTTCCTCCCGGATATCAGGCGTCAAACCTCGCCTCGTCGGAAAAGGTGGTTGCGCCCACAGGGGTTTGTCGCGTGATGCCGGTACGTGGATCACCTGCAGGAACGTGACCTCAACGAACCCTCCCCATATCCGTGGACACAACTCGGGTCACCCACAACGACATAGGTGCTCTACTCGGGCGAACGCGATCGCAGCCTCCTTTGAGCCGTCCGTCAACTCCCACACCGCTTCTGTTCGCGCCGGTGACCTGAAGGTCCCTTCGGTCAGATCATCGGTCCATCCTCTCGGAAACATCTGACCACGGACCTTGTCAGAGTACGGCAGACGCCCGGAGACATCGTCTGTCGCGTGGCATGGCACGAGCCCCAGATGACGCCACAATGGGGATGCAACCACGACCACCAAGGCACACCGCACATGCCCTTCGGCGACCGCATCCGACAACTCCGCAAAGAAGCCGGCCGGCCCCAAGCCGAACTCGGCACCAAGATCGGCACCGGCTCGGCCGCATCAGCCACTACGAAACCGGCAAGATCACCCCATCCGCCGACGCCCTCGTCCGCCTCGTAGAAACCTTCGGAGTCTCCTGCGACTACCTCCTCATCGACGACGCCCCCCGCCGACCCTTCCGTTCCCCCGAAGACACCCTCGGCGAACACCTCCACCAACTCACCGAACTCACCCCCCACGGCCAACAACTCGTCATCAGCTTCATCGACGCCCTCGTCACCAAAACCCGCCTCAAAACCCTCGCCGGCGGAATCAACTGAACATGAGCTCCTGGCGCGACACCGCATCACCGCAAGCTCAGCAAGACCTTGACACGCTCCTCGACACTGCACTCGGCTTCGCTCAACAGCAGCTGGATAGGCACGGTGAGTTCTTCCCCTATGCCGTCATGGTTCGATCTGACGGTGAGACGGAGATGGTCGCCGCCCGGCCCGACGCCGACAACGACCGTCCCGCCTCGGTCGACGTGATCACAGCGTGCCGGATCACGCTCACCGAACGACGAGATCAACTGAGGGCGGCAGCGGTTGTTGCCGACGTCCGCTTGCCCGGGGGCGGCGATGCCGTCCGGGTAGAACTCGAACACACCGAGGGACCGGCGCTCACGGTCTTGCTGCCCTATGCCAGAAAGCGGTTCGGGCGAGGCATCGACTTCGGAGAACTCCAAGCGGCAGCGGGAACCAAACACGTCTGGCTCGGCTGACCGGTCACGCCGGTAGCTTCGCCAGCCCCTTGCGGGCCGCGCTGCGAACCCAGGCGCGCCCATCCGCGAGCTTGCCTTCCAATGCTGATCGAGCGCTCGGCGCCTTCAGTTTGGCAAGTGCCTTCACCGCCTGCCCATCGACCTCAGGATCATCGACGAGATCGAGCAACACCTCGACAGCGTCCAGTCTCTTCGACTTCCCCAACGCCAGGACGATCATCTGCCGCGCCTTACCGAACCGAACATCACGCGCCAGGTCAGCAAAGGCGTCGAAATCAGCGTCAACGAACAACACCTCCAGAGCGTTACCGATCGTCCACCGCAAACCTGTCCCGGTCGGATCGGCCGAAGCCTCAAGCTGGCGGAACTGCTCAAGCAGTGGCCCCGTCGCGAGCGGCTTGGCCCAGGGCACCGACAGCGCCCGCACGATCTCGCCCTTCACCTTCACGTCGGTAACCCGAACCAGCCAGTCGACCAAGACCGGTATGGCCTCGCGATAACGGGCTCCCGAGTGCCTGAGATCCGCAAGCGATCTCGATGTGAAGCCGGCGGCCGCCAGATCCACCAAGATAGGTTCCTCGCCAGGTGCCGGTGGTGCCGAACTCATCAGGGCAAACTCCGGATCAAGTTGATCACCCTACATCAACAGCCGTCTGCAGCGGCCCCGACAGCTGCGTCGAACCACGCACATATAGGTTGAACGTCAAGCCCTCCTGCTGGGCATAGACAGCGAAATCGCGCAACTGGTTCGTGTAGCTCAGACTGCCAACGTTCTTCACCTCGCCCAAGACCATGGCGTTCAACTCATCCGGGATCCGGTAGGAGGCCGTGCCGCTCAGCGAAGGGATGCGATCGGTGTTCCTGA